>JASFPP010000033.1:0-24762 GCA_050115915.1 Candidatus Aminicenantota bacterium | reverse complement strand
CTTTTCCTCCTCTATCCGGAAGAGTTTATCCAAATCTTCCGGTTATATAATCCTCGGTGAGTTTATTCGAGGGATTGGTAAAGATCTTGCCCGTTTCATCGTACTCGATCAGCTCTCCCAACATCATGAAAGCCGTGTAATCAGAAACCCGCGCCGCCTGTTGCATGTTGTGGGTAACAATCACCACTGTATAGCTATCTCTCAATTTATGGATCAAATCCTCAATCTTAGCTGTTGCAATGGGATCGATAGCAGAGCATGGCTCATCAAAAAGAATGACCTCTGGTTCGACCGCCAAAGTTCGTGCGATGCACAACCTCTGCTGCTGTCCCCCCGAAAGACCGAAGGCGTTGTCTTTCAAGCGGTCTTTGACCTCATCCCATAAGGCCGCTTCCTTCAGGCTTCTCGTTACAATCTCTTCAACCTTTTGGCGATTCTTCATGCCGTTTACTCGCAATCCGTATGCGATATTATCGAAGATGGATTTGGGAAAAGGATTGGGCTTCTGGAACACCATGCCCACTATTTTGCGCAGCTCAACGACGTCCACTTTTGGGCCAAGTATGCTTTCTCCATCAAGAGTGATCTCCCCTTCCACCCGTGTGGATGGGATAACGTCATTCATACGGTTTAAGGTCCGGATAAAAGTGGATTTTCCGCACCCCGAAGGTCCTATGAGAGCCGTGACCTTATTGGTCGGGCATTTGAGATTGACACTCTTCAACGCCTGTTTGGGCCCATACCAAAAATTGAGGTTTTTGGCCTCCATTTTAATTCCGTTTCTCATAAACTACTCCCTTTTGGCGCGACGCAATCTATAGCGAATGATGACTACCGAAAGATTCATCAGCAAAATCAGAATAAGCAAAACTAAGGCTGTCCCATATGCGATGGGCCGAACCTGAGATATGGCATGATGTTGTGTGGCCATCACATACAGATGGTAGGGTAAGGCCATGAACTGATCGAGCAGAGACTTTGGCAGCAAGGGGAGATAGAAAGCTGCGCCTGTGAACATGATGGGCGCCGTCTCTCCCGCCGCACGCGCTAATCCAAGAACCGTTCCTGTCAACATACCGGGCATGGCATAAGGAAGGACATTGGTTCTGATGGCCTGCCATTTCGTTGCACCCAATGCCAGAGCTCCCTCTCTGTATGAATTCGGGATGGTCTTAAGCGCTTCTTCGCTGGCGGTAATGGTCCAGGGAAGTGTCATGAGACCTAAAGTCAAGCCCGCCGATAAGACCGATGTTCCGAAATGCATAATATTGACAAACAAGATCACACCAAACAGTCCGTATACGATAGATGGCACACCAGATAGATTGCGGATGGATAGACGGATAAGGCGGGTGATACGGTTCTGTTTGGCATACTCATTCAAATAGATCGCCGCAAACATCCCCATAGGCACCGCCAAAATAGCTGTTACGATCGTGACTAAAAAGGTGCCTAAGATGGCTGGGAAGATCCCCCCTTCGGTCATGCCGCGTCGTGGTGCTTGGGATATAAATTCCCAGCTCAAGGTCCCCCCTCCTTTGCTCCCGATGTCGTAGAGGAATATCAGCAGGGCGGCAAAGACCAGGTACACACAGACCCTCAGGCTGAAAAAGCCGATATACTCATAGATCTTCTTCGTGTTCACAATTCTCGTTCCTGGAATTTATGCAAGATTAAATCTGAGATAAGATTCACGACAAATGTGATGATAAATAGCACCAACCCAATAGCAAACAACGCATAGTAATGTGTGGTGTAATAGGGCACTTCACCCAATTCGATGGCGATGGTGGCAGTCAATGTCCGGATGGAATGGAGGAATCCTTTGGGGAAGGCCGGGGCATTTCCGGTTGCCATGAGCACAGTCATGGTCTCTCCGATGGCTCGTCCCATGCCCAGCATAACTCCAGCGATGATTCCGGATAGGGCTGCGGGGATCTTCACTCGCATGAGAGTCTGCCAGCGGCTCGCCCCGAGAGCGAGTGAGGCTTCGCTGTAAGCCCGAGGCACGGCATTGAGAGAATCCTCGGAGATGCTGATGATTGTGGGGAGAGCCATGATAGCCAAGAGGACTGAACCATTCAGAGCGTTTAAACCATGACTTATGCCAAAGATTTTGGCAATGGCCGGCCCGAACAGAACAATTCCCAAGAATCCTATAACGACCGAGGGGATACCGGCCAGGATCTCGATAATGGGTTTAACGATCTCCCGCACTTTCCAATGGGCCACATCCGACAGGTATGCCGCTACACCGATCCCGACAGGAACTGCGATTAAAAGCGATCCAAGAGTAACCATCAAGGTGCTAGCGATCATAGAAACGATTCCATATTTTTCCTGAACCGGGGATGTGGGATTCCAATCCTTACTGGTAAAAAATTCTGCAACATTAATCTCTCGGAAGGCTGGAATTGATGTGTAAAGCAGGAAGAGAAAAATGCCCAACAGAATGACGACGGCCAGGAATCCATTCGTAAAGAAAAAGGCTTTGATAGCTGATTCTTTAAATCTGGCTAGGGTGGGCGTCTTCCTCATTTTAGTCTTCGTCTGTCAAATTATAACAAGTGCAGGTAATCTGACATAAAAAGCAAAGCTGGGCAGGATACGATCATTCCATCCCGCCCAGCTAATCTCTAATCTCCGTCAGTCCAACTATTTCATATTTTTCATGTTATCAGCCTGGATTCCGGCTCCGATCGGGAAGAATCCTTCCTTTTCTACGATATTCTGTCCTTCTGGACTGAGTTCGAATTCAAGAAAAGCTTTGACAGAACCCTTTGGAATACCATTAGTGGTCTGGAAAAGAGGACGAGCAACAGGATAATCACCGGAGTCCACGGCCGCTTTATCCAGAGGCGAAAAAGCTTTGGATTCAGCATCTTTGGAAACGTTCAGGACTTTGATTCCTGGGCGGACTTTCCCAGTCTTTTGGTCGACGATATAACCTACGCCAACATATCCGATTCCGGCTTTGTCGGCCATAACACCCTCTACGATCTGGGCATTGCCATTCATTCGTTTCATGTCTGCGGAATAATCCTGTTTTCCCAAAACATGTTCCTGAAAGAACACAAAGGTTCCAGAGTTAGACTGTCTGCCGTACAAAGAAATGGGCAGGTCCACTCCGCCAACTTCTCTCCAGTTCCCGATCTCACCTCGGTAGATCGCACCGATCTGGGCCATACTGAGCTGGGCAACATCATTGGCTGGGTTTACGATGACACTCAAGCCATCGATAGCGATGATGAAGGTCCGGGTAACGATACCCTTGTCTTCAGCTTGTTTGTATTCCTTATCCTTCATGGGACGGGAGTGGTTAGCAATATCACAGGTATTGTTGATTAGAGCAGCGATACCAGTCCCGGAACCTCCACCCAAAACCGCAATGGGTTTGTCGGGACTTTTTGCCATAAACTCTTCGGCCAAGATCTGGACCAAGTTGACCAGCGTGTCAGATCCTTTGACCTGCATGAACTTCTTCTGGGCAAAGAGCATCCCACCAGCTGTCAGAAGGCTCAGGCATAAGAAACCGATTAACGTTTTTTTGAGATTCATTGAAATCCCTCCTTTTAGAATTTAAACCACAGAGTTAAATTGATATACATGTCATCTCCGGGTTTTTCATCGATCTTGCCGTCGTCGTTGGGATCGGCATAGGTCGCGTACTTAATGTTGGGAATGAGCCAGACATTCTTCGCACAATTCCAGCTCACTGCAGCTATGATGAAGCTGGGCTCTCCATAATCCGCAAAGGGGACATAGGCTACTCCGCTGCCCTTCCAATTCTTGTAATACCCATCACCCCAGTTCCTGTCATAGCGAGCGATGAGGTCGACTTTCTTCAGAGTGAATACAGCAAAGACAGACATAACATTGTACTTATAAGTTTCTTCATCTCCGTCTTCAGGCTTTTTCTTCAGGTTGATGTTTCCATATTCGACACCAACACGTCCCCAATCCCCGGAATAACAGAGGAATGGATGGATGAGCGTTTCGGTGTAGATCTCTTTCCTAGCTTCGTAATGACCATTGATTTCTGCGTGAAATCCTTTGTCTGCATACGCAAGGCTTAGATAGATTTTCTTTCCGTTGTCCGCTTCGCCTTTGTTTGAGGAGCCCTGTCCGAACATCGCCTGCCATGTGAGCTTTTTTCCGCCCTTCAGACTGACACCAAAATCTCTCGAGGATGTCCATTTATAAAGGTCGAGAGGAGTTTTCTCCAAAGATCTGTAGCCCCAAATGTCTTCGAGGGTGCCAAAAATGGGAGGGCCAAAGATTCCAGCTCTTAGCTGGACTCCACCGCTCAATTTAAAGTTGAGATAGGCATCCTTTACGGCAGGGACAAGCTTGTCTGATCCATAGGAACTCGAATTCATTTCGAGCCGCAATCTCATGGAGACCTTATCGGACAGACTGTTGTTGTAAGTGAAATAGATCCGGCGGAACCAAAGACCATTTCTACCTTTGATTCCATCGTCGCCAGTGTGATGATCAGCGACATAGTAGTATTCTGTGATCATGTAACCCTTGATCTGCCCGGATTCGGGTTTAAACTGAGCCAGACCGTCTGTGGGAATCAATGCGATAAAAATTGTGATTAAAAATAAGGTTGCTGCTGTTTTCATTCTTTTTTTCCTCCTTTAGAATTTTTAGTGTTTCCTTATTAAATTAATCCAGATGTATTTTTAATCTTTGTGTGTTAACACTTAATAAAATTTGTGTTAAATTTTTGTTAATTTTTGACTATCTTGTCCGTGAATATAAAAAAGAAATCAAAGCGTAGTGTATAACAAAATCAGCCCTACAATATATAGTGGCCAGTTCGCACAATGAAGTTTCACCTTCCATATTGAGTTTAGAGGAATCACATCAAGAACTTTAGGGGAATGAACTATCTTTAACCGAATGAATGAATCTATGTGGGGAAGCAAATGGAGAACATTGTTCCATCTCCAGGTGAACTCTTAACAGTCAATTTTGCATCGTGTAGTTGAGCGATGTGTTTCACGATAGAAAGACCCAAGCCTGTGCCTCCTACAGTTTTAGAACGGGATTTGTCTACGACATAGAATCTCTCGAATATCCGAGATTGTTGATCTTCGGGTATTCCGATCCCTGTATCTTGAATTTCAACAACCAGACTCTCCTCTTCTTTTTTCAGCACTAAGCTGATCTTTCCGGCCTCAGTGTATTTAATAGCGTTATCAATGAGGTTGATGAACATCTGCTCCAGCTTGAATGCATCGCCTTTGATCTTTGGAAGCTCTGAATCAGCTTTTAGCTCTAATGCGATACCTTTTTTCTCAACGGCATCTTTAAAGATCGTGAGGATATTTTCAATCAGGACCTTGACATCAACATCCTCCTTTTCGAGGACTATCTCTTTCTCCTCCAGCTCAGAAAGAGTAAGCAGGTCTTGAACAATGTTGATCAAACGCTCGGTGTTGCGCTTAATAATCTCCAGATAGTTCCGGTTCTCCCCTTCCATTCCATCTTCCATGGTCTCCACAAATCCTTTGATAGCAGCCAACGGAGTCCTGAGTTCATGCGAGATGTTATCCACAAAATCTTTTTTAATCTGTTCGACGTTTCTTATTTTCGTCAGATCATAAAACGTCACAACCACTTCTTCACGAGCCTCAAGATAGAAGGTATTACAGAGATAAGTTTTCCCATTGAATACGATCTCCTGGGCCTGATCTTTAAGCTCCTTTTGGGTCCTTTTTATCAACGCAACGAAAGGTTCCTTTCTTACCACTTCCCAGTAATATTTATCGTTAGCCTCCTGATTATTCACAAGATCCCGAAAGCTTTTGTTGCTGAAGAGCACGCGTCCATCTTTGTCTACTACTACAATACACTCATCGATAGAGGAAATAATGCTATCAAGCTCATCCTTTTGGCGGGACAATTCAGTGAAGAGAGCTTCGATGCGCTCGGTCATGAGATTAAAACTCCTCGCAAGTTCTCCCAATTCGTCACGGTTTTTCACAAAAATTCGAGTGCGGAAATCACCGGCAGCAACACTTTGTGAGGCCCGGCTCATCTCTTTAACGGGCCGACTGATATGGCGTGCGAAAAGAAACGTCCCGAATAAAGCTAAAAGAGTAATTCCCAAAATACTCCGCCACATTATATGTGATAGGTCAGAAAGCAGATTGTTTATATCTTCCACATAAAGACTCAAGCGGAGGACATTTGTCACTCCCCCGCCAAGCTCCAAAGGGATCCCGATATAGAGCATATCTGCTTTCACTGTATTGCTGAAGCGCAGTGAGCGGCCTACCGCGCCTCTATAGGCTTCGGCTATCTCGGGACGAAATTTATGATTGACCATAACAGCCGGATCCTCATCCGAATCTGCCAGGACAATTCCCTCTTCATCGATAACAGTGATACGAGTGTTTATTCTTTTCCCGAGGTTTTTTGCCCAGGCATCCAGCTCACCAAATCGTGACTCATCCAGGTAAGCTGTAACCTGAGGTCTCAAGGACGTCCCCAGATTTTCTAGGGATTGAGCCATTGTATCCAAGTAGTGGCTCCGAATACTCCTCAGAGAGAAGTACATAATCGAGGAGGATAAAAGGACAATAATCAGGAAAAATCCCAAAAATAGCTTAAAAAAAAGTGAGCGCCTCATTCCTCGAGTTTATATCCTACGCTTCTTACATTTTTTATAAGATAACCAGCTTCGCCCAATTTCTCTCTCAGGTGCTTGATATGCACATCGATAGTCCGATCCAAGACTGCTTTTTCCTGTCCCCAGAGATAGTCCAGGATCTGATCTCTAGAAAAAACCCAGCCCTTTTTGGAAGCCAGCAACTGCAGAATGCGGAATTCAGTGGTGGTGAGATCAATAACCTCTCCTTTGAGTTTAACCTCATGTTTTCCGGGATCGATACTGATGATTCCCGCAATATTCTGCATTTCTCCCACTTCGAGTTTAATCTCTCTCCTTAAAACAGCTTTGACTCTGGCCACGAGTTCCCGAGGTGAAAAGGGTTTGGTCACATAGTCATCCGCCCCGAGCTCCAAACCCAGGATCCGGTCCGTTTCTTCTCCCTTTGCCGTCAGCATTATAATGGGGATTTGAGAATAGGCGTCACTCTTGCGGAGATGTTTACACACATCCAAGCCGTCAGCGTCAGGAAGCATGAGATCAAGGATAACTAAATCGGGCTTATTTGAGTCAAGAAACCGGAAAAAATCTTTGGCGTCCCCAAATGTTTGCGTTTCAAATCCAGCCCGACTCAGATGGAGTGAGACTAACTCCTGGATGTCTGGCTCGTCATCTATTATCGCGATCAATTTACCCATCAGATTTATCAGGATTATATCATACAGAATATGAAATACAATCCACCCCTACAAAACATAGAACCGACTCGCAAAGAACACGGTACCTTCCTAAATAAAGAGCAATGAGAGGTTATCCATATAACAAAAATTTGATTAGACTTTTGTCCTCTAGCAACTTGCGTATTCAGATATTCCGGTAGCGGACAGGACTTTCATGATCCAATAGCCTAAGTACCCTCCGCTGATAATGACCTCAATTTTTTGGCCACACGCGTAACATGTTCACACATGGCTTCACGTTCTGCGGGAATGTTCATGGGACAATCTCCCCGACATTCCAAATCCAGTTGGGCGGTATGATACCGCCATATTTGTTCGAGTGGCCGCTCCTTGATATTACCTATCACAAACGGCACAAACGCACAGGGAGTGACGTTCCCATTCGCAGAGACATAAAGTAGGGACTTCTTGAACACGCAGCAGTTCGTTCTTTTGGTCGGCATCTCGAGATGGGCAAATGATAAATCCTGTAAGGCACGGATCTGCGCCCGTTCACGAGAATTCAGGATCTGGTCGTAGTCACCATCCCAGCCACCGCTTGCGATGGGCAGCAGAATATACATATATCGGGCATCCAGGCTTTTCCCGAGGGCGATAACCTTTTCAACACCCTCCGGAACGCTCTCCTTCAGAGCCACAGTCATTATTCGACAGGTAACACCATGCTTGCGAAGCATCCGGATACCTCGAAGGGTTTGCTCAAACAGGTTATCGGTGCCGCGGAACCTGTTATGAACGGCAGGATCGGCGCTATCCAAAGAGACACCACATTCTGTCAACCCGGCAGCCTTTAGCCTTTTCACATTTTCCTCAGTGAGAAGCAGGCCATTGGTGTTGACGCGGGTCTGGAGGCCAACTCCACGCGCATAGGAGACAAGGTCGAAGATATCTTTGCGGAGAAGAGGTTCTCCGCCCGAGAAATGGACCGCCATCGCTCCCAGGCCCCTCACCTGCCGGATTACGGACTTGATCTCTTCCGTTGTGAGTTCCTCTTCAGCAGGGCGCGTCGGCGAATCCGAATAGCAGTGTTCGCACCGGCTCTGGCATTTATAAGTCACAGCTATAGTAACAAAGACGGGCGAAGAACGGCCCCGAATCCGTTTCCAGAAATGGGAAAACGCCGCCACCCAGGCTTTCAAAGATCGATTGAAAATATAAAGTCGGAGGGCTCTGTAGTGAGTGTTTATAAAAGCACTTGCTGAAGGAAAACGTTTAAAAATTAAGCTCATCGTGTCATTATTCCCTATTCATTCGACATAAATACCCATGAGAGAGCTTATCACAGTCAAAACGAGGGGGTCAATCGAGGCGCATCGAAAAGGGGGTTTCATTGGACATCATGAGCGCTTTTTGTCTTTCTGATGCCTATACTTCCACACCGGACAGGACTTATCATCGGCATCAAGGTGTCCGGTCAGAACGAATGCGGCCGCGCGGCAGCCTCCTCCACATTTTGGAAGATTCGGACATTCAACACAGATTCCATACTCTTTTGGGTTTCGCCATAGCTTACAAACGGGTGAATTTTGGAAAACATCCCGAAGATCGTCCTGACGCACGTTCCCGACATACAACTCGGGCAAATCCATACATACGCAGGGTGAAAGATCTCCAGTCGGATTGATCGTCAACCGGTCACGTCCCGCCCGGCATCCACGATGCACAAACCTCATCTTTTTTTGGAGTCGCCGAATGACCGGATGATATTCCGCCCATGGGATGTACGTCTCAACGAGCCATATTTGCGGGAGTCCACAAAAATGCTCAAACACCGGTTCCAAGCGAGAGAACAGGTCTTCATCCTGAGGGAAGGCATCCGATATACGTCTTGTATGTACAGGCAAGTGGAGAGTTAATGTTGACCATCCTTCCTGGAATGCGCAATCGAGCAGCTGGGGAATCCCCGGTAATGTCAATGGCGTAACCCGTACAGAAACAGTTGTATGAAACCCATGCTTTTGGATGTCCCGAAGATTTCCCAGAACAGCTTTGAACATGCCATCTGAAGATTTGTGAAATTGTGTATAAAGTCGGGGATCAATTGTATCGAGGCTGATCTGGAATGATTTGGTCAGCGTTTCATCGCGCAACCGTTTTAGAATTTCTGGCGTCAAAAGGCTTCCGTTCGATGCAATGCGCGCTGTAATGCCAAATTTAGCCATGTGTACAAGAATATCAACAATGTCTTCCCGCATAAAAGGCTCACCCCCAGACAAGATGAGGTCATGCACGCCAGCCGCATCAATCTTTGCGACAGTCTCCAGAGCCTCCTGTGTGGTTAATTCGTTGGGCAAATGAGCGCCAGCATCGGTAAAACATATCCCGCAACGGCAATTGCAGGCATACGTCATATTCCAGAAGAGAGTTTTAAGCAGAGACGGCTCCATCCATTCTCTCGAATTCGTATGACCGGGCTTAAGTTTTAGCTTAATATCTAGCATTTTTTGCTACACTGTCTGGGGAAATAAAGGGATTTAAGCTTTCACAAGGCACACCACACTGGCAGAGGGCACAACCCAACGCGTATCGGTTTCGTCTCTGGCCGCTGATCGGGATCGGAGACGGCAACATCTGGAATTCCTGCCGGTAGTGCTCGAGATATTCATCCCGGATGGCCTTTCTAAAAGCATAACATTTGGATTTATCAAGGCCGGCACTTGTTATAGCACCGACAGGGCATCTCTCCATACAGAGTCCACAGGATTCTCCTCCATCCTGAAGGCAGAGAGCACGATAATTTTCTTCTTCCAGGAGTAAAGATTCCAGCGGTATATTCGTGATGATGCTCCCGATGCGGACATTGATCCCCAACGGTGTAATAAGAGCTTCGTTCAGCCCGAAAGACCCGAGTCCCGCGGCATAGGCCACATGACGTTCCGACCAGGTTGAACTGAAAGTAAACTGGGGCATTCGAAATGTATCATATTCTGCCGTTAGAATGGGGGATTCAGCGGCGAATCCTCTTTTGTGTAATTCCTCTGATAACCTTGCACTCATATTATAGATAAGAGTGCCGCCATTATTCCGGGCAATAGAATAGAGCTGAGAAGGCCTGTTTGGCCTTCTATTGGAGCGGCGAACCTCCTCCGCAAACGGGAGTATCCATACAATCACGCTCACCTGTGTAAGATCTGCATCTCGAGGAGAGTGGCGGCAGAGGAACTTCCGAGGCTGGAGATGCTGGGGACTTACGACTTTCCGAAATTCCTCGAATAACAGATGATCTCCATTGACGATCCCGACCATCGGGTGCTCAAAAATCGGTTGCCTTCCAAAATCTAACAACCGGTTTTCTGGTGCATCAAGGACCAATTGTGTGATTTTATCTTTTATCCAGGAAATATCTGTCATCTTAGGGATATGACGTTTCTTTTTAAAAACAACAATATTTTTTGAGTGCAATTAAGAACCAGGGTGCATATGTCTTAGCGTTTTCCTGGATTTCTTCTTTCAAACCAGGAATGTCGAGGAATTTGACCTCGGAAATTTCCGACTCATTAGGAGATATTTCTTCGCTTTTAATATCCCTTGCTACAAAGACATCACAAATTTCGTTCTCAGCGCCAATATTTTTATATTCAACCTGATATCGGAACTTGAATAAATAGCTAATGCGATCGCAACAGACTCCGATTTCATGGAGAATTCTATCCTTTATTCTTTTCTCCTGGTTTATTTCTGAGTGGTAATGACTGGCAACCGTTCCATCCCAAAAACCTGGCCACAGACTCTTTTTTTTACTCCTTTTTGCAAGCATGAGTTCCAATTTTTCATTAAAGACCATCACTAAAAAAGCACTGTGCAATATCCCCTTTCCCCGGTGGCATTTCTCCTTTTCCTCTTTGCCCAAGAATTTTCCATTTGGATCGACAACAGTGATATATTCCATTCGTTGACGTTGGCTCATTTTTCTTGAGAGATATATACTAAATTTGCCCTATGCTTCTATCATATAATTTGTAGCAAGTCAAAAAAAGAAGAATGGACATGCGCATATTGCATCTCTGTTTGACCAACAGTCCCCAACGGAACGTTTATAGATGTGCGATAGAATTCGCGTAGTATTGGAGGATCTTTGTTTCACCCGGAGCAGCGCGGTAAAGGTCATCTTCTTCGAGCACAATGTGGCGTAGGATCAATGTGCGGAGGCCGACTTCGATAGCATAATCGTGGTCGCTTCGAGGGATGTAGACAAACGCCTTGTGCTCCTCCAGTTGATCGATTTTATTCTGGACCGCGGATTTG
Organism: Candidatus Aminicenantota bacterium; assembly: GCA_050115915.1. Classification (GTDB taxonomy): domain Bacteria; phylum Acidobacteriota; class Aminicenantia; order Aminicenantales; family Aminicenantaceae; genus WTAW01. Next base: position 13,155 of record JASFPP010000033.1, on the reverse strand, counting down.
AGCTCCAATTCGGAAAAGCATCTGTGTGTATCCTCCAGAAATACAGACGCGATTAGAGCAACGGGAACAACAGGAACAGCCCTGCCGACTGCACCCATCAGGTCTTGAGCTAAGGTATCAACCTGATGGATCCGATCTTCTTTGATGAGTCTTGGAAAATCAAGCCTGTGTTCTTTAGCATACATTCTCATGGAAATGGGCGTCCCGAAATTGACAACAGCATACCCATATCGGTGCCAGCCTCTACGCAACCTCAGCCTGATCGTTTTTAGCAGATAGAGCGATGCCGTCTTGATAACGTCTGCTCTCTTTTTCTTGCCTGCCGCTGGATCGAGAGCCAACAACGAAGAGCGATCCTCCAAAACACGGTCATAATTGATTCCCACAGGAAGAAAAACGAGGTCTCGCCCCTTTTCGGGATCGAAGGTACGCAACATGTAATCCAGGATGCCGATTTTGGGACGACCCAATCGTCCATCTTTACTGAGTTTCCCCTCGGGGAAAACGGCTTGGACAACCCCCCCTTCAGTGGCCATCTGGATGTAACGTTCCAGAACACGTCGGTAAAGCGGATTTCCTGAACCGCGCCTCACGAAAAAGCCACCCAAAGCACGGAGGAGCTGTTGAAGGGGCCACACGCGGGCCCATTCGCCTACTGCAAAGCTTAAAGCAATCCGGCTTATTGTCAGGTATCCGATAAGGATATAGTCCATATTGCTGCGGTGGTTCATGATCAAAACAACGCTCGAGTCTGGATCGACCTTCGTAAATCCCTCTTCATCCACAAATCCTACGCGCACGCGGTAGAGCATCCGGCAGATCGTCCGGCTCATCCAGTTTCCGAAGCGGAAGTAGATCAGCGCATTGAAGGAGGGCACGATCTCGTTGGCGTATTTTTTGACTTTTTTCAGGGCGTCTGCGCGAGAGATATCCTGCTCTTTTGTGTGGACATCGAGCGCTTCTTGGACTTTTGTGTCATACACCAATCGATTAATGATCTCACGGCGTTTGGTAAGCTTAAAATCCGGGAGCCGAAGATCAAGGTATCTCTCGACTTTGCTGATGACTTTTTTTGTACGGCGGCGGAAAAACCATCGGATTGAGGGGAGAATCAGGATGTGGAGAAGGGCCCAAAATGCGAGTATTCCACCCAGTATAACCATCCAGACCGGAAGGCTGACGGATTCGGTCATTACTCTTCCCTTAAGAAGACACCATGCTCCAAAAAGTGAAGCACTTGGGCGATCGTGTTGTCATTCCTTAAAATGAATCCATGCGTCAGGGGCAAAATAATAAAATCATCCATACCCTCGAGCTTCATACTCTCGATGGTGACGACTCCATCATCCGGCCCTGGAAGGAGTGCAGAATAGAGAGGATTGAAGCTTAGGCTCCCGGCAATGACACCAAGCTCAAAATCTGCAGGTCCGAGGTTCCGCACGAGACTTCCTTCGTCAAGACTTAGTTGGGCTGCCGCAGGACCGTAAATTCGTTTGAGAACAACTTGGTCCTTTAGAAGATCCACGAGCTCGCTTCCCTGATTGGGTGGACTTACCATCACTACACGGCCGAGATTAGGCAGATTGTGGTGCTCCAGGTAATAACGGACGATGATCCCTCCCATTGAGTGAGTGACAAAATGTATTTGGGTTTGAGAGTTTTGGATATAGGGTTCAAGAAGATCGTCTAATATCACTGAGGCCAGGTATTCGATCGTATGGTCGGTGGAAGGATAATCCACATTGATAACGCTGTAACCCTGGAGTATCAGCCTATCTTCGATTGCTTCCATGGATTTTCTCGATTGGCGAAGTCCATGCAGCAATACGACATGGGCATCAATCTTTTCGTTGGGAGTGGGAGCGGGATCTTTCCCACACTGTACAGATATAAGAGTGAATAAAAGCAGAAAAATACCCCCGATTGGAAAAAGGAATTTCTGCATAATTTCTGGCCCTGCCTAATGCTTATATCATTGCAAAAAAAAGAGGTCAAGCTTACCGGCGGTGTCTTTCGCGATAAAAGTGGAGGCTGCCCTCATGAATGCGATAGCCGTTTGAATTGATGACCGACATCGTCGCTTTCGAATCGCTGACCATTCGCGCGCATCCGTATTCCCCTTTCTTGTTGATCGCCCGGAAGGTTTCACCAGGGAGGAAATCTGAATTGATGGATTTATATTTCGAAGCGATCAACTGAACCGCATCGTCACAGGCCTGTTGGGGAGTTCGGCCCTCTTTCATCCTCATCACCATGTAGAAAGAGGAACAGGACTTGATTACATCCTCCCCTCGTCCTGTTGCGGCAGCGGCACCAACTTCGTTATCCACATAGAGTCCGGCGCCGATGATCGGGGAATCGCCCGTGCGTCCGGGAATCTTGAAGCTAAGGCCGCTCGTGGTTGTGACGCCTGCGATATCGCCATTTTTGTCTATGGCGAGGACATTTGTCGTACCAAGAAGTCGTTCTGCATCTTCATTTGCATCGTCATCCGATCCTAGTCCCTCCTTCTTGACTTTCCTTAAATGTTCCGGAGGTCCCCAATCGTCTCGTTCGCTTCTGCGTTCTTTCCATTGAAGCCAGACTTCTCGTGCTTTATCCGTTAGCAAATCATGCTCCTCGAATCCCCATGTTCGGGCAAACTCCAGGGCATCCTTCCCCACAAGCATGACATGATCGGTCTTTTCCATGACGACACGCGCCACAGAACAGGGGATCTTGATTTTTTCGAGGCAGGCCACAGCCCCGGCGTTATAGGTCTTTCCATCCATAATAGACGCATCGAGCTGGACAACACCATCTTCGTTCGGCAATCCTCCATAACCGACGCCCATTCCTTCTCCATCCAGTTCTATGATATTGGCAGCTTTTTCAACGGCATCGATAGCCGGGCCTCCATCGGCCAATATTTTCCAGCCGGTTTCCGATGCCTTTTTTCCGGTTTTGTTTGTGTGCGCAACGATCATCATGGGGATACTGCCAGATGATGTCGATTGATAAGCAGAAAGCTTATTGAAGAGAAGAACTCCAGCACCTAAACCAACACTCTGATTGAAGAATTTTCGCCTGGATATTATCTTTGTCATCGTGTGACCTCCTCGAATTACAGCGTTACAGATTTAAATACATTATCCCCTTTACCAAAAATGTCAAGAAAAAAGGGGGGACTGGCACCTATTTCCAGGGGTGAAAGAAATGTGGACCTGGCACCAATTATTTTTGGGAAAAAAATCAAGAAATTTTCGTCCTATTCATGAACAAGGATAAATAAGCTCTAGTTTGCCATTTTAACGTTTTAATGGTAAAATGGTGTATATTCAAAGAGAGGATAGCATGAAAAAACAAATAAAAAAGTATACCGTTTATTTAGACTCTGATCTCCATCGTGCACTTCGTGTAAAGTCAGCGGAAACAGATATATCTGTGTCCCAGTTAGTGAATGAGGCCATTCGAAACGCAATGAAAGAAGATGCGATCGATCTCGAAGCGTACAAAGAGCGTTCATCTGAACCATCAATCGCATTTGAAAAAATTTTGGACAAGCTCAAGAGGGATGGAAAAGTATAAAATTTTTATTAAAAAATCAGCAGCGGATGAACTTTCCAAAATCCCTAAAAAAAGCATCACAAAAATTGTTGAACGTCTCCAGTCACTTGCACTGAATCCTAGACCTTCGGGTTGTCACAAACTTTCTGTCCGCAATCTCTACAGAATTCGGTATGGAGATTACAGAATTGTCTATTTAATAAAAGACGAAACGTCAGAAGTTCATATCATTAAGATCGGACACAGGCGGGAGATATACCGATAATATTGGTGTCTGTAATATTAGTGCCTGGCACCTTTATGAACTACCCCTGGAAAAAGGTGCCTGGCACCTTTTTTGATCCTCTTTTTAATTTCAGGAAAAGTGGAAGGCGCATTTTGTAATCTTTCTGTATCATAGGATAGACCCGTTTTTGGGCGTGGTCCCTCTGGAATATGGACAGCCTGAGAAAGATCATCGAAAGCAACGCTCCCCGGAAAATCCGGTGAAACACATTCCTGCCTTTGTTTTGCTGCGCGATGAAACGAGCCCACCTCTTCAGGATGCTTTTCCAGGAGTAAAAATATTCATTTATGTGGCGGAAAGCGGAGAAAACATCCTCTTTAGTGACACTTTTCGGTTCGAACACGAGGTGATCGCCTTCATAGTGAGAGAGGTCTTCATCCACAATGCGTCCCTCTTGTTCCACCTGCTGATGGAATGGGGTTCCCGGAATCGGAATGGAGATGGAGAGAAGAATGGAACTCGGATCGATCTCGTCGAGTTTTTTAGGCAGCTCTTCGTAGTATTCAGGCGTATCCTCATCCAGAGCCAGCATCATTCCTGTAAACGTGAGGATTCCGCGTTCTTTGAGCTTTACGAACAGCTCCTTGTACTCTTCGACCTTGTTTTGTTTCTTGTGGACAGCAGCAAGGCTCGGCTCGTTCAACGATTCCAGCCCAATAAAAGCCATACCGCAGTGGGCTTCAACGAGCAGGTCCAGAAAGGTATCGTCGTGGAGACAGTCGAAGCTGAACTGGGCTCCCAAACCCCACAGCTTGAGCTTGGCGATCTCTAGGAGCAACTCTTTAGCGTAGCCGATATCACCGCCTAGATTATTGTCCAGGAGCATGGCCATTTTGCGTTTGTGGAACGGGAGCTTTTCGGTCGCCGTCAAGTCGCGGATCACATCTTCTATCGGCCTCATCCGGTAAGGCTTGCGCTCCATCGTGAGCTGACAGAAACTGCAGTTGTACTTACAGCCCCTTGTGGCCTCCGTCACCACTGGAACCGCATATTCTGGTTCGACAAGGTCATAGCGCGGAGGAGGAATATTGTCCAAGGATGGAGCAAATGGCGCCTCATAAACTCTCTTCAAATTCCCACTTACCATATCTTCAACGACCCTTGGCCAGACTTTTTCGGCTTCGCCCACAACAACAGAATCCATATAAGGAATCACCTCTTCGGGAAAAGTTGAGGCATATTTCCCTCCGGCAACGATTGCTTTTCCGAGTTTTTTAAATTTCCTGGCCACTTCATACGCATGGGGTGCGCAATAATCCATAAAGCTGAGTGCGATAAAATCTGCATCGGTGTTGTAATCGATAGGCCTCACCATTTCATGGAGAAGATCGACCTCGACGATATCCGGCGTAAGCCCTGCCACCAGAGCTCCTGCCAGTGGAGGTGCCGGAGATCGTGCGAAATACGCTTCGCTATCACCCAAGTTTTGGAAAAGCACGATAATCTGTAATTTTGGCTTGCTCATCAGAATCCTCCTCTGGGTCTTTCAATTTATTAGCAATTCTTGCCATGGCTCTGTCGATGAAACCGGGCAACAATCCCCGAACCATCGACAGGGCTTTACCTTCAGTGGTTAACACAATCTCCTTCTTATTTTTCTCTATTCCCCGGATGATCTTTTCTGCCACACTATGAGGGGACTCATAGGGCCCGAGAGGCCGGCATCCTCCCCCGACATGTTTTTCTTTAGCAAAAAATTCGGTCTGTGTGTAACCGGGATAGACGACTACGACGGAGAGGCCACTGCCTGACAGCTCGGCTCTCAAGCTTTGACTCAAGACGGCAAGAGCCGCTTTGCCCGCACCATATGCGCTCAGATAGGGAACGCCGTGTTGAGCTGCTACAGAGGCAATATTCACGATGCGCCCTTCCCCTTTTTCTATCATATGGGGGAGCACTTCGAGGATGCAGCGCACCGCACCAAAAAAATTGACCTCCATAATCGTTATAAAATCGGATATCGACATTTTTTCTGTGCCGCCATAAACACCTATACCTGCATTGTTCACCAAAATATCGATCCCTCCCATTTGCTCTATGGATGTCTCGATGAGTCGCCTCACTTCTTCTCCGAACGTAACATCACAGGAGAAAATCGAAGGTTTGGGGAGATGGGAGAAGGCAGCGTTGATATCTGAAGCGACTTGCTCCAATCGACCGGAACGTCTGGCTGCAAGAGTCAACACTGCCCCTCTTTGTGCCATCGCAAAAGCGAGGGCCCTCCCGATCCCAGAAGAGGCCCCCGTAATCAGGGCCCTCTTCCCTCGAATTTCAGCCACTTTATCCCCCCTTTATAATGCATGGCTGAAAGTCTGCTCACCTCTCTCTTTCCACACAGACCGGACAAGATAGCTTCCAAATCCGATGCAGAGAGAGTTGATAAAAACATTCATCACCGCCTCCTCTACACCTAAAGAATAGATCCCCTGCTGGGTGTTGAAGGAGACATCCAAAAGGCCGAGGAAAATGAGCGACGCTCCTCCCATGAAAGAAAACACCGTGCCATAAAGCTTTCTCTTCAACAATCCAACGCCACCAATGATCAACATAATAGCGAGGTAAAAATCGGCCACAGGGAAGGCTGTCTCAAAGGCAAGATAGACCTCCTTCAACCGGGAATCCTCGATGTTCACCATATCTGTAGAAAAGAACACCACCCAAAAGGCGATGATCCCGAAAGCGACAGCCAATTCCATTACTGCAATCACCGGGATGACTTTACGCGTTTTCACACGAATACCGCCCAATCTCCTCAAAATCCTATAAGTCACTGAAGCTGAGAGTGTAAGTGCCATTTTCCTTATCCTCCCTTCTCATTTTTTTCATCGTTCTTCGCCCGATCCTTTTCAAGATGGGGAAAAGAGCGAAAAATATCCTGGGAAATGCCATACCCGCTCGGGCGAAAACACCCATTCCGGACGGGATCAGCTTTTCAGGCTTATCTTTGAGTGCGGCATCGAGAATGCCTCTTGCGACGAACGCCGTCTTCAAAGGTTTTCCGATAAAGGACATCACAGCCTCGTCGTGTGTCAACTCATATGCCAGCTGGGGCGTGGCCACAGAATCGGGGCAAACGGCCGTGATCTCTACTGGAGAATCGAGTAATTCCGCGTAAAGGGAAAGGCTGTAACTCCTGATGGCGGATTTCGTTGCGCTGTAGACAGCCTCTCCAGGCATAGGAACGATCCCCCCCAAGGAGGCCACATTGATGATCTTGCCGGACTTCCGCGCTTTCATAACGCGTAATGCAGCTTGACAACCATAGATCGTACCAAGAAAATTAACGGAAACTTGGCCGTGGATTTTATCAAGTGCGAGTTCCTCAGCCGAGCCAGGCTCTACAACACCAGCATTATTCACAAGGATGTCCAGACGACCATACGTTTCTAAAACTCTCCACACGAGAAAATGCCACGATCTGGGATCTGCGACATCATGGACAACTGTTAATATTCTTGCTCCTGTTCTCTTAAGGGATTCTCCCAATTCACGAAGAGCTCTTACTCGGATATCTGTGAGCACAAGAATAGCCCCATGATGAGCAAAGAGATGGGTCACGGCCCTACCAATCCCACCAGCGGCTCCGGTGATAATGACAACTTTGTCGTTGAGCGTAGGCGTTTGTCTCCTCATCATTCCTCTCCGTCTAGGAAATCCCTAGTACCTCCCCCATTTGGATCATTTCTCTGACGTAGGACCGAGGATCAGAGCCTGCATTTTTTGAGAGATTTCTAATGGCTGCTGTATCCAAAGGTGTTATTCGGTCCGAATTTTTTATACTCACTCCTACCCCGCCGTTCACTTCTCCAATCAAAAGGGGAGTCCAGCCCATGCTGTTCGCCGCAATGAGGAAGTCCTTTTCCTTTTTTGGGCTTACCGTAAAAACAAGTTCATACTCTCCGTGAATCCCGGCTAAAACGAGCCACGGAGGGATCTTTTTCATGCGCGTTATCCGACGGGCCATCGGATGAAGGATCCGGGCCCAGTTGTCATACAGGATGAACTGGAGGCCATTCAGCCTCATGAGCGTATCGACAGTGTGGAGAACGCCATCGCTCGAGTCCATACAGCAGTGGGCATAACTACGGATCACCCTACTCTCTCTGATCCGTGCTATCGGTTTGTAGAAAGATCCAGGGAGAAGGAAATTCATCCTGCTGAGTTTCAAGAAGGCAAAAACATTCCCAAGCCCGGCAGGGTAAGTTATGTAAAGCCGGTCGTCGACCTTGGCACCCATTCTTGTTAAAGCGGACTGTTTGGGGACAAGCCCGACGGCACAACCGGAAAGGAGGAGATCTTCTCCCTGGTTCGTATCGCCCCCGAGGACAAAAGTGTTAAGCTCCTTGCAGGCATCAGAAATACCCTGGGCAAGTTTGGTGATAAACTTTTCATTCCCATCGGGAGAATAGGAGATGGACAATAGCAAGCCCAGCGGATCGGCGCCAACGGCCGCCAGGTCCGAAAAATTGACCATGGCGAGCATCCACCCGATAAAATAGGGATTTTCGTACAGGCCGCACGTGACCTCTTCGAGAAGGGCATCCGTTGTTATGGCTAAATAATTTTCGCTCCTCCCTCCCAAATCGATTATTTCTGCATCTGCTTCATGGATATTTCCGATCTTATGGGGTGCTTTTAGAAAATTCCTGGCGATTTTCTGGATTTCCCTGTTTTCAAAGATTTGGTCCATCATTGGCACACCCTTATCGCTTTATGAAGGAGTTCGATCCGGATATGACGGGCGAGAGAAACTTCTCCGTCCATCTCCAGTGCGATGGGCTGGGATGGAGAGATCTCGATCTCTCTCGCACGCCAAACCCGCGTTTTCGGCAAACCCACAAATTTTCCCTTTGTCATAGAGAGCATTGTCCTCACGCGTCGAGGAATGCCCATCTTCTCGCAAAGCGCTACTCCCAGATAATCGCTCTGGGGAGAAATCTCGAGATCATAGCGGAAATCACCGCTGACATTGGGATTGATGAAAGCGCTTAATGTTGTGAGTTCGGTTTCAACCCTTTCGCTCCCCACTCGAATCTCTGTGGGGATATTCTTAGCAGTGAACAGTGTTTCGAGGGCCGCATACCAGATCGTCCCCTCAACCCACCTTGGCTTCAGCCAATTAATGATCTTATCGTTGGAATTGAAAAAATAGTTTGCCTGAGCGACCAAGCCCACGCTGCAGTTGACGATAAAATACCTGCTCTGTCTGCTGTGATCCAAACCTTCATAGTCGACAATCCCCACATTATGAGGTATTGCCTGTTTGTAATTTAGTTTCACGGGAACATTGCCATTCGACTGTCCGTTGCCATTTATCCTAAAAGATTTGTGAAAGTCATTGCTCGAGCCCAGCCCGATGGCGCCGAGAATGAGCTCCTTTTGTGAACCATTTCCCAGCTGCATGAGCTGATTGATAAGAAAATTGACCGTCCCATCACCGCCCGCAGCAATGAATACACGCTCTCCCCTCTCGATCTCTTGGGCGCACGCCGCTTGGAATTCCTTGAAGCCGGGGATGACTGAATAGCCTTTCCCCAGGTAGTTTTCCTCCAGGCTTGGCCTCAGTTTTTTCCATTTCTCAAGGCCGCCCGCGCCATTGCAGTATTTATTGAGTAGAATGATCATTGTCTTACACCTGTGTTTTTTCGGGTCTATATTTTAATGCGGCCTCAAAAACAAGATAGAAGCCCGCTAGAAAACCCAGCCAATCCGGTTTGAGGGAAACAACGACAGCTAGAGCATAGAGAATAAAAGCGCGGACCACGTTAGCGATAGGACCATGGGCCCTGCTTTCGTCGTGTGTGCGGTGGATCTTAATCTGGGCAAAAGCATTAACGGTAAGGGCAGCGAAAAAAATCGCAACCCCCAAAATGTTAGCATTCGCTTTCCAAAGAGCCGAACCTGTAAAAACTGCGGCAGCTAGAGCTAGAATGTCGCTGTAGATCGTCGTGGCCTTCCAACCGAAAACAACCGGAAACGTCCGGTATGCTGTTCTTTTATCGGCAGTGACATCCTTGAGATAGCCCATAACTACAAAGTTTCCGTAGGCAAAAAGGATGGCCGCGACCGCAAAAATGAATGCTGAAGATGGATAACTCGCTGTTGAAGAAATTAAAACCAGACCATCCTCCCTTCCAGTCATCAAGCCGATAATTGGCAGGAGAGCGACGATCCAGGAGTTCCAGAAGGGTCCTGCCCACCATCTTTTTTTGAAGAATGTGTATCCTAGGAGGCCCAGAACAGCCACAATTCCAAGGATCGGAATGAACGGATTCAAGTAGGCCAGAATCAAGATGCCGAGCAACAGGCCAGAAAGGCTTACACCCAAAACCTGTCTTTTGGAGATGATGCCCTGTACCAGAGGGCGGTAAGGCGAAGAGATCGCATCAGTGTCTGTCTGGAAGCAATCCGTAAGGGCCTGACCCAATCCATAGGAAATAAAAAGTGGGAAAAAAGCGAGGAGCGTTCTTGCTGGGTTTGTGGACTCAATGAAAGCAAGGCCAACCAAGCCTGCGGCACCGGAGACGAAGATGAGGTAGGGCCGCATGGTCAGCCAGAAGGCTTTCCAGAAATGCACACTCACAATCGGGAAGTGTGAAGTTTGCACAACCACCTGAAATTTTGGCGAAGGTGCCTGAAAATTGGACTCTGGAACATAAAGCATGCCGGCTGCAATGATGCTGGCCTTTGTTTTAAATGTTTTGCTGGCAGTTGACATCGTTTCCCTCTCATGTTCACTTTCAATGTAAATCCCCCCGAGAGAGAAGTTGTCAGGAAGATGTCAAGAGTTTGTTAAAAGTTTGTTAAAAAAGAAAGGGCGGGGAGAATTATCTTTTTTAGGAGAGCGACCTATTTCAAAGCGTTAATTTGGAGATGAGATTATCGTGTCCCATTTTCAGAAGTAATTGTTTATACCTGGGATCGGCTTTTACAGGACCAAAGATTGGCACTACCGTAAAATAGATCATATTGCTATCACGTTCTTCATAGGCTTTCTCGAACCATGCGAAAGATTGATCTGTTTCCCCAAGTGCCATATAGATCAAAGCCATCCAAAAGGAGGAGACATAGCCTTTTTTGGAACGTTCTTCAAGTTCGGCCAAGAACTCGTAGGCCTTTTCTTTTTTTCCGGCCATAGCATAGAACCAACCCGTATTGCCGACAGCGGCGACGGCACGAGGGCCGGCCTTTAGCATTTTCTCCCCATAAGCTATGGCTTCGTCATAATCCCCTTTGAGCGCATAGGCCGTTGCCAACGAAAGATAGAGCAATAAATAGTTTGGCTCGAAATCATAGAGCGCCTCGAATGTCTTTATTGCGCTATCCTGGTCGCCTTTAAAAATGTCCATGAATCCTATGCGTATTTTTATGAGAAAATTGAGGGGGTCCAGTTCTAATGCCCTTTCGAGTTGAGCAGTGGCCGTCTCAAGATCTCCCATCATGTATGTCCAGTAAAATTCGTACCACTGGTATGCGGTCGCTGAATTGGGATTGAGCTCAAGAGCCTTCTCGAAGTATTTTTTCGTGGTTTTTCGGTCCCAATCGTACGATAATGCAACTAGTCCCAATGAAACATATGCCTCAGCCAAATTTGGATCGAGATTGAGCGCTTTTTGGGCAGCTTCTCTCGCTTTTGGCATCGCATCCTTAGCGGGAAGGATATCAAAACCAGTTGAGAGTAAGGTGTAGACCTCTGCAATCGATGCATAAGCCAGGGCATAATCGGGGTCTTTTTTTATGGCTTGTTGGTAATAAGTGAGTGCTTTGTCCATCTCGAACTTGTTTAAATAATAGCGTCCCTTGAGATAGAGGTCATACGCTTCAAAATTGACCGGACGCTGCTCATCGGGTCTTTTCTCTCCTACGTCGAGGGCGACTTTTAACTTTTCCATAATTTTTTCAGTGATCTCGTCCTGGATGACGAACACATCCTCCATGTCGCGGTCATAGCGGTCGGACCAGAGGTGATATCCGTCTTTGACTTTAATCAATTGGGCTGTGATTCGTGCCCGGTTGCCGACTTTCCTGACACTTCCCTCGAGGAGATTGTCCACATTCAGCTTTTGGCCGATCTCTCGAATATCGGTCTTCGCTCCCTTGAAGGCAAAGGAGGAGGTTCGGGCAACGACATGGAGTTCTGGGATCTTGGTGAGAGCATTGATGAGATCCTCAGCCAAGCCATCGCTGAAGTATTCGTTCTCGGGATCGGCACTCATGTTCACGAATGGAAGAACGGCGATAGAAGGTTTCCTCGCAGCCACAGAAACTGGCTTTTCCCCGACAGTCATTAAATCAGACAGCATGGAATCCATGTCACCATATCGCTTTTTTGGGTTCTTCTCGAGAGTCTTTTTGACGATATCCTCCAACTCCTGCGGGATGTCCTTCCTGATTTGTGTAATAGGGACTGGGTCTTCATTCAGAATGGCCCAAAGGACGGCCTGATCGTGTGAGACCTTAAAAGGACGCTCTCCTGTAAGCATTTCATAGAGCATCGCCCCGAGAGACCAAATATCTGTCCTGTGGTCGACCTTTCCTCCTTTTGCTTGTTCGGGAGACATATACGCTACTGTGCCCATAATCGTGGCCGTTTTTGTGAGGTCGACTCCCCAAGAGAGCTTCGCCAGGCCAAAATCCATGATCTTGGCTTGGCCTTTTGCCGTCAACATGATGTTTGCAGGTTTGATGTCTCTGTGGATAATCCCATTTTCATGAGCTTCTTGGAGACCTTCTGCAACCTGAATGACTATTTTTAGAGCTTCGTTGATATCCAATGGCCCTGATGCTAACCCATTCTTAAGACTCTCCCCCTTAATGATGGCCATCGCAATGAATATCTGTCCTTCAGCCTCATCGATCTCATAGACCGTACAGATGTTGGGATGGTCTAATACCGCAGCCGCCTGAGCTTCCTGAGAAAATCGCTCTTTGGCCTCAGGATCAGCCGTGAATTCTTTAGGAAGAAATTTGAGCGCAACAGTCCGCCTAAGCTTTGTATCCTCAGCCTTATACACAACACCCATCCCGCCTTCCCCGATCTTTTCGAGGATCTTGTAGTGTGAGATGGTTTTTCCGATCATTCCTTCTTGTCGTCTGGAGCTCATCCTCCTAAAAGAGACCTTCCCGCTCAAATATCATTCTGGCCCCTCTAAAAGGATGAGTTTTTTATAACAAAAGACCCGATCCAAAGTCAACGCAGTTATCTGCGTGTCAGCCATCTATCCAATCGACCTCGATCAAGCGGCTGCTGTCCTTTTGGCGGGTGACATTATGACAATCCCTTCGATGAATAGTAATACCCAGGCCTTGTGTCACAAAACCAA
>JASFPP010000032.1:0-24915 GCA_050115915.1 Candidatus Aminicenantota bacterium | reverse complement strand
ACGCCTCTTCCTGATCAAATAACTGGATTGTTCATAAAAAATGTCGATATATATTTCAATAAAAACAACACAAAATTCAATGAGAGAAAAGATCAAAAGGCATCATGTCGCCGCAGTCGCCCTTTGTGCTTTAGCAGCCGCTCTTTGTAGGGTGACAGGAGTCGAATTCAGGAGTATGCACCAAAAGGACACATTTTACCCAAGTCCAGGACTGTCCAGACAGTTAAAGCTCAGCGAATATTTCACTCCGCTGGCCGGTTCTCCGGGGGACACAGATGTCTATTGTTTCATGGGGGAAGAGCCGGGCGGGAAGCTTCTCATCCTCGGCGGAACCCACCCCAATGAGCCCGCAGGCTTTATAACAGCCGTGCTCCTTCTCGAGAATATCACGGTTACCAGAGGTGCGGTCTTCATCGTTCCCCAGGCCAATCGTAGCGGGTTCACGCATAACGACCCCTTCGAGGGAAATCCCCAAAAGTTTTCGCTGGAAACTCCCGGAGGACGCAGATGGTTCCGTTTCGGTTCCCGCTTGACCAATCCCATTCACCAATGGCCGGACCCCACCCTTTTTACCAACGCAGCAGGTCAAGCTCTTTCCGGAGCAGAGGTCCGGAATCTCAACAGGAGTTACCCTGGCAAAGAAAAGGGCCATCTTACCGAACAGATCGCCTTCGGGATCATGGAGCTCATCGTCCAGGAAGAGATCGATCTCTCCATCGACCTTCATGAAGCGGCTCCCGAATATCCTGTGGTCAACGCGATCGTGTTCCATGAGAACAGCGCAGAATTGGCAGCCATCGCGAGCATGGAGCTTCAGATGGAGGGAATGGATATCCGCATGGAAGCATCCCCTCCGAGTCTGCGCGGTCTCAGCCACCGCGAATGGGGGGATTATACAGATTCTAGGGCCATCCTGCTTGAAACGGCCAACGCCTCCCATGGACGTCTCAAGGGGAAGCCCACAAAGGCCCTGATCGTTGAAGGAAAGGATCCCAACTATGTGAAGGCATCCCAGCTGGGCATGCTCTTCGTTCCCTATAGCAAAGAGGGCATTCATATAAACGAACGCGTGGCCCGCCACCTCGCTGCCGTTTCTGCTCTTGTCGAGGGATTACGGGAGCTCAGGCCAGATCGAGCCATCGATATTTCCAACCTTCCTCCAGCTCAAACCCTTGGCGAAAGAGGACTCGGCTCTTATCTTCACCCACCAAAATGAGGCTAAGTTAAGTTTTTACCTATATTTAGGATTGACAACGCCCATCATCTAGGATAGTATATTGCATCGTTCGCACTGGAAAAATGGAAATTATTATCGCAAAAAACTCAGGACTGTGTTACGGAGTGAAAAGAGCTATTCAGATCGCCAAGGAGACGCTCTCCGAGGAAAAGGGAAAAGTCTTTACTCTGGGTGACCTGATCCACAATCCTCAGGTCATAGCGGATCTCGAGCAACAAGGCATCCGCTCCCTGGAAGATCTGGATTGCCTCACAGAGGGCACTGTGATCATCAGGAGTCACGGTGTTTCCCCTGAAATATATAAAAAGATCGAAGAGAAAAACATCAAGATCGTGGATGCAACCTGTCCGATCGTCAAAAGGATTCAGAGGCTTGTCGAAGCCCTGGCCCAAGACGAAGAAGAGATCGTTATCGTGGGCAACAAAAATCACCCGGAAAGTCGAGGACTCATCGGATACAGCCAAGGTAAAGGGATCATAATCGAGTCGGAATCCCAGGCCCAAAAGATGCCGAAGAAAAAGAGAAGGGCGGTTCTTGTCCAGTCCACACAGGATATGAATCTCTTCCAAAATGTTGTCGCTTTGCTCATCGAAAAAACGGAGGAGCTTAAAATATTCAACACGATCTGTCAGTCGACGCAAACGCGCCAAAAATCCACATCCGAGCTTGCTTCTCGAGTGGATACACTCTTCATCATAGGGGGGAAAAACAGCTCGAACACACACAAACTCTATCAAATTTCGAAGAGAGTCCTGCCCAACACTCACTTTATTGAAAGTTCAGCACAAATCACGTCTGAAATGTTAAAGGGAGCAAAAAAGATCGGGCTTTCTGGAGGAGCTTCCACACCTCCAGAAGCGATCGAAGAAGCCGTCGCCAGGATCAAATCATACTTCGAACAGCAAATTCATAGGGAGAAGATAGTTCAATGTCAGAGTTAACGAAAAACACCAAAAAAGAAGATAACATCTCATCCAAAGAGTACGAAGATCTTCTTGATCAGTACCAATTCAGCGCCAAAGAACTGAGCCCGGGAAAACTTCTCAAGGGAAGGGTTATCAAAGTCACTCCAACCCATGTTCTTGTGGACGTTGGTTCAAAATCCGAAGGAATCATCCCGTTGGAAGAATTCGGGGATACCAAGGATATCAACGCTTTAGAGCCCGGGAGCGAGATCGAAGCGATCTTGGAGAAGAGTAATCTCCAAGAAGGATACCTCTATCTGTCCAGGAAAAGAGCCATCGCACAGAAGGCATTGGATAATCTGGAGATGGCATTTCTCAGGAGCAATTGGATCGCCGGCAAGGTCACGAACAAGATCAAGAACGGCTATGTTGTTAACGTCGGAATTGAGACCTTCCTCCCCGATTCGCACGCGGACGTCCATCCCGTCAAAGACCCGGAAAAAATGATTGGACATATCTACAAATTCAAGGTCATAAAGTTCGACCGCAAAACGGAGAATGCCGTCCTGTCCAGAAAGCTTCTGCTCCAGGATGAAAGAGAGAAAAGGAAAAAACGTGTTTTCGACCAGCTGAGTCGCGGGAAGAAGATCAAGGGAAAAATAAAATCTTTGACGAATTTCGGCGCGTTCGTGGACCTGGGAGGAATCGAAGGCCTTCTTCATATCTCGGATATGTCATGGGGAAAGGTCAACCATCCTTCAGAGGTGTTCGAAGCGGGCCAGGACATAGAAGTCATCATCCTCGATTTTGATGAAAAGGAAGAAAAAATATCTCTCGGGTACAAACAACTGGTCCCGGATCCCTGGCAATCTATCGACACCAAATATATGGCGGGACAAAAAATCGATGGCAAAGTCGTGAGCCTCACAGACTTCGGTGCGTTTGTTGAACTGGAACCAGGAGTGGAAGGTTTGGTCCATGTTTCTGACCTGACCTGGTCTCGAAAGCTTGTCCACCCCAAAAAGATTCTCTCGGTCGGGGAACAGGTCACCGTGACCATTCTGGACATCAGTCCAGAGACAAAAAGGATATCTCTGGGCCTTAAACAGGTCAGCCCTCATCCCCTCGAGGTCTTCAAGCAGACTTACAGTCCAGGATCCAGGGTCAAAGGCACGATAACGAGTATCACGGACTTCGGAGCATTTATAGAGGTGGAGAAGGGAATTGAAGGCCTCATCCACATCTCAGATATCAGCTGGGAGAAGATCAAACACCCCTCAGATAAATTAAAAACTGGGGACGAGATCGAAGCCATTATCCTGAACATCGATGTGGATAAACAGAAATTATCCTTGGGTATCAAACAGCTGGAGGGTGATATCTGGGAAGATTTTTTCGAGAGACATAAGATCGGCGATCTTGTGAATGTCAAGATCGTCAGGCTAGCCAGCTTCGGGATCTTTGTGGAGATAACACCCGGAATAGAAGGGGTGGTCTTTCTCTCGGAACTGGATGAAAAGAAGATCGAAGACCCTGCGGAAATCTTTACGGTCGGTGAGGAAAAACTGGCAAAGATTATCAAGCTGAGCCAAAGGGATAAAAAAATATCCTTGAGTTTTAAGCAAGCTCAGCTTGAATTGCAAAAAATGGAGTACCAAAAATACGTGAAAAGCCAAGATGGTAGACACACCCTCGGTGATATTATGAAGGATCAACTCAAAGCGATCAGCACCCCCAAAAAAACATCCAAAAAAAAGGAGAAAACAAAGGAGGAAACAGATGATAAAAGCTGATTTAATCAACCAAATCGCCAAGGAAATGAACATTTCTAAACAAGAGGCAGAAACAGGTGTCAATCTCTTTTTTCAGATGATCAAAGATGCCCTCCAGAGAGGAGAAGAAATCGAGTTGAGAGGATTCGGCAGTTTCCGATTCCGGCAAAGGCACGCACGATCCGGACGAAATCCCCGGACGGGAGAACCTGTCCAGGTCCCACCTAAAAAAGTGCTTTATTTCAAGCCGAGCAAACTCCTTAAGAACATGATCAATAAATAATGAAGTACATCACAGCTCCCTGGAGGGAAGAATATGTCAAGAGGGCGGCCAAGATGACGGAATGCATCTTCTGCCTCGCCTGCAATAAAAAAGATGACAAGGAAGCCCATATACTCTTCAGGGGAAAGCATAATTTTATCATCTTGAACAAGTACCCCTACACACCAGGACATTTGATGATCGCACCGTATGAGCACATTAACTCGATCGAGAAAGCGGATAAACCCACCACGGATGAGATGACAGACCTGCTTAAATTCAGCCTCAAACAATTGAGACAGCACTACCGCCCCCATGGTTTTAACACGGGTATGAATATAGGCCGGAGCGCTGGTGCAGGTGTCGCCGATCATTACCACCTTCATGTGATCCCCCGTTGGACAGGTGATTCAAATTTTATGCCCCTGGTCGGAAAGACGAAAGTTGTCATCGAGGGCGTGGATTCTTCCTATGACAAACTTCGACATCTTTTCCATAAAGGAGAATAAAAGGTCGCGGTCACAACACACAAAACACTTCATTCAAGAGGTCAGTCATGAATTTTGAACTCTCAGAAGATCAAAAGCTGCTCCAAGAAATGATCCGGGAGTTCGCCCACAAAGAGATCCGGCCGCACGTCCAACATTTGGAGGAAAACCATATATTTCCCAAAGAGCTCCTGCAAAAACTGGGAGAGATCGGAGTGTTGGGAATGGCCATCCCATCCGAATACGGTGGGATCAAAACAGACGTCCTCTCTACCACTTTAGTCATCGAAGAGATCGGTCGTGTTTTCCCGTCCTTGGCTGTCATTATCTCCGTGCACTGTTCCCTGTTCTCCAATTCCATACTGCAATTCGGGAGTGAGGATCAGAAACAGCGCTACCTGCCCAAGGCGGCCTGCGGCGATACAGTCGGCGCATTCAGTTTGACCGAACCCGGAGCGGGTTCGGATGCCACGAACCTGAAGACCAAGTCCAAACGAGAGGGAGATGTCTACATCTTAAACGGGACGAAAAGCTGGGTAACAACGGGAAACGATGCCGAAGCCTTTATCCTCTTCGCCCTGGCAGATACACCTCCGGGAGAGAAAAGAAAGCTGAATGCATTTATCGTGGATAGCGATCAACTAGGCTTTCGGATCGCCAAGGTCGAAGAAAAAATGGGTCTGCATGCTTCCCCCACCGCAGAGGTCATCCTAGAAAACTGCCGAATACCCAAGAAAAACATGTTGGGCAGAGAAGGACAGGGCGCGGCCATCGCCTTCCAGGGACTGGACAACTCGAGAATCGGAATCGCGGCTCAGTCCGTGGGCCTCTCCCAAAGGGCCGTCGATGAATCGGTCAAGTATGCCAAGGAAAGAGAGGCCTTCGGGAAAAAAATTGCGGATTTCCAGGCGATCCAATTCATGATCGCCGACATGGTTATGTGGACCGACGCGTCCCGGTTTTTGACTTATAAAGCCGCGAGCCTGTGCGACCGCGGCAAGCCTTATGGGAAAGAATCCGCTATGGCCAAGCTGTACGCATCTGAAGTGGCAAACAAGTGCGCATACCAGGCGCTCCAAATCCATGGCGGTTACGGATACTCTAAGGAATTTTTTGTCGAGCAGATCTACCGAGATGCCAGAGTGCTCGCAATATACGAGGGAACTTCGGAAGTTCAAAGGATCGTTATCGCCCGACACTTACTCAAGGAGAGGTGAGACAATGCTGAAATCTATGCGAAAAAACTTGAAATCCCTGTCACCCATTCTGTGGGCAGTCGTTGCAGCGTTTATCATATCCATATTCGCCGTTTGGGGTGGAGCCGGGAGACTGGGAGAATCCCGGGACCCGAACACAATCGCAACGGTCGGAAAAACAAAAATATCAACAGACGCCTACGTCAGCAACCTCAGGCAAAGAATCGAAAGCCTGCAGAGGCAGTTCAAAGAACTCAATGCTAGCTTCATACAACAACTGAACCTTCCACAGCAAGTGCTGGAACAGCTTATCCAACAGGAAATCCTCATTCAGATCGCCGAAGACATGAAACTCAACGCTTCCAACGACGAGCTCCGGGAAAAGATTAAAAGTTACCCCGTTTTTCAAAAGGACGGGCAGTTTATCGGCTTTGAAGAGTACAAAAAAATACTCGAGTGGAACAGGATTTCTGTATCCGTATTCGAGGAGAACCTAAAAAAAGAGATCTTGATGGAAAAAACCGTAAAAATACTCACTGCAGGTGTGTCATTCACGCAAGGCGAGCTCTGGGAAAACTATAAAAACTCGAATGAAAGCGTCAGGATGGAGTTCGTGCCCGTAGAGATAACAACCATAGAATCTGAAGATGATTTCAATCCCGGAGAGAAACAGTCTTTTTTCGAAGAAAACAAGGACAACTACAAGATCCCGGAAAAACGGGAGGCCGATTACGTCTTCTTTAACATCGAAGACTTCAAAAAGGAGGCGACTCTCACCGAACCGGAGATCGAAGAGTACTACAACAATAACAAGCCTCAATTCACCGAACCAGAAAAGGTGAGGGTTAGCCGCATCTTTATTCCCTATGAGGGAAAGGAAAAAGAGCTCGTTCTAACTGAAATACAGAATCTCCAAGACAGGATTAACCAAGGTGAGGATTTCGGGAGCTTGGCCAAGATCCATTCCAAGGACGGGAAATCGGGTGAATCGGGCGATTGGGGACTCTTCGATTGGCGGTCCCTGTCCTCAGAAGAGCAAGAAAACATCGCTGATTTGGAGGTCGGAGAGATGTCCCCTCCCCTGGAATTGGACGGAGGAGCGGCGATCCTCAAGGTCACAGAGAAAGAGGAGGCCCTACAGAAACCCCTTGATGAGGTCAGAGACCAGATTACAAATATTCTCACGGACCAAAATGCGAGAGATCTGATCGAAAAAAGAGTCACCGCCCTGGAAAAAACCGCGCAAAAGGAAAGAAGCCTGGATGTAGCGGCACAAAAATTGGGCTACAAAATAAGAACCACAGGACCCACTGCCGATGGAGAATCTTTTGCAGAAGAGATCGATCCATCGGGATCTATCAGTACTGCCCTCTTTCAGCTGGAAGTCGACGAGATCTCGGCACCCATCTACACCTATAAAGGGACGGGATTGGCACAATTGCGCCAGGTCTCACCCCCTCGCGCCGCATTAATCGAAGAGGTGGAGGCTAAGGTGATTGAGGATCTTGCCGCAGAGAGGAAGAAAGACAAGGCTTACGAGCAAATAAAATCCATCAAAACAGAACTTGCTACGTCGGATCTGGAAAGCATCGCCACCAAATATGGCCTGGAGTACAAAACAGCAGAGGAGCACAAGCGAGGAGGGTATTTGAGTGTCATCGGTGAGAACACGGAAGTCGACGAAAAGGCTTTTTCTCTGCCGTTGAACGAGGCCAGCGACCCCATCGAATATGCTACCGGTTATGTGCTCATTCGTGTTCTCGACCGAAAAGAGGTCACCGAGGCCGAGTTTCAAGAGAACATGGAGACAGAACGAGAGACTTATCTAGATGCGAAAAAAAATAAATTTTTTATCTCCAGCATGGCAAAGATGAGGGAGGAAATCGGCGTCGAGATCAGATACGATCTTTTCCTCAAAATCAATTCCGATATTCTCGCGCGTTTCGGGGGCCAAGAGAATTCCGGTTCATGACCGAAGAATCTCGAAGAAAAGAGTGTTGATCGTCCTCTCTATCGCACTTCGGAATCTCTCAACCGTCTCCTCAAATCCACCTCCCATGTACTCGGAAATGTACATGGGCTTCCCCACCCGAACTTTAATCTTTCCCGGTATAAAAAAGGGACGGTGGGTTCCAAAAAGAGCCATAGGAGTGATGGGAACAGATATTCCTTCTTTCGTGTAGAGGTTGTAGGAGATGATCGCAGCCCCTTTTCTTACCGGACTGACATAAGGATTGGGATTGGACTTCATGACACGGCCGCGGCCTTGAAGCAATATAAGAGCTTTCCCCGACTTCACTGTTTCCTGACATTTCATAATAGCATCTCTTTTGCTGGAATAAAGGTCTACAGGGATGGCTCCCACACGTCTTACTGTTCGCGTGGCAAAATTGATGGCGGGGATCTTTATGGGTTTGAGGACCGCATTCAAAAAAATCCCGAATCCTTTGAGATGCCTTTTGAGATGTTTCCGGATGAGGAAGTTCAATTCGTTCTTATCGAAGAGCATCTTGTTGGAGGTAAAGACAAACGGACGGGGTATGATCGTATAGATCGTTAATGCATCCTTCAAGGTGCCGATGTGGTTCCCTATGATGATCACAGGGCCCTTCTTGACAAAATTTTCGAGGCCCTTGATATCGATCGTGTTTATAAATAGACCGAATTTGCTCCATTTATCAAAGATGGGTCTCAGCTTCTCGAATTCCTCTTCGCTCGTCGACATCGGTCCCTTCCAAAAGTCCTCCTATTTTAGCGAAAATCTTTTGAAAGTTCAAAGCACAAGTCCTCTGATAGAAGTCTTTACGACAGCGGAAAAAAATTTCGAATGCACTTCAAGAAAAAAGGACACACAGAGGGAGCCCTGCTCTGTCTTGAAAAACCATTTAAAGCGTGCTAATTTAGCACTTATTTTATGAATAATTCAGAGGAGGTCGAGATGGTCACTCTTGTTAGAGGAGGAAAGGTCTATACACCCGGCCCACTGGGTGAAAGAGACCTCCTTATTCTAAGCAGTAAGATTGGCGCAATTGCCGAACCAGGAGCAATCCGCATTTCTGGACTTCCGGTCGATGAAGTCAATGCTTCGGGAAAGCGAATTTTTCCCGGCTTCGTTGACGGGCATGTTCACATTCTGGGCGGCGGTGGTGAAGGAGGTCCTGCCACCAGAGCTCCAGAGATAACAGTGGAAGATATCACGACGAGTGGGGTGACCACAGTAATCGGCTGTTTAGGCACTGACGGCACAACCCGCCACATGGAGTCTCTACTCGCTAAAGCGAACGGGTTAGAGAAAGAAGGGATATCCACGTACATCTTTGTGGGATCCTACCAGATCCCTGTGGTCACCCTCACAGGCAGTGTGCGCACCGACATCACACTCATAGACAAAGTGATCGGAGCGGGTGAGATCGCCGTATCCGACCACCGCTCCTCCCAACCCACATTCGAAGAGTTTTGCCGGCTTGCTGCAGAGTGCCGCGTGGGTGGCATGCTAGGAGGGAAAGCGGGTATCCTTCATTGCCATTTGGGTGATGGAGAGCGCCGCCTCGAAATGTTATTCCGTTTGATCGAAAGCACAGAGATCCCAATCACACAGATCATTCCCACGCATTGTAATCGAAACCGTGAACTTCTCGAGGAATCCATCCGATTCGTTCAGAAGGGTGGATATATCGATTTGACGGCAGATCTCGATCCGGATCCTCCAGAAGATGGCCACCTCAGCGTGGCCACAGCCATTCGATTATGTCAGGAAGAGAACTCTCCTCTTACGAACATTACTGTCAGTTCAGACGCCAACGGAAGCCTTCCTGTGTTCGATGAAGAGGGAATCCTCACTGGGTTGACGATAGCCACACAAAAAAGCCTCTTGACAAACTTCAAGCACTTGGTCCAAGAAGAGATTCTTAGCCCCACGGAAGCGGCCCGGCTCTTTTCCACAAACACAGCGGATTTCTATAAGCTCGAATACAAGGGTAAAATCCAGGAGGGAAATGATGCAGATCTCATTTTTCTCGACGATCAATGGGACCTTACGGGCTTGATCGCCAAGGGTCAAAAGATGATGTGGGACGGAGAGCTCCTCGTTAAGGGGACTTTTTCTTGATCCATGACAGAGATAAGTCAAGACGACCTGATATTCCAATTTTTTCGATTCGATGCTTAAAAATAGACAAAATTTCGAGGTTAAGCGATGAACTTAGAAAGCCAAAAAGAAAAACAACGACAAACACAAACCCCGAGTTTCGGCGTATCACTCATTCCTCTCACCGCCATGGGCCTTCTCCTGGGAGTGGGATACGGAGTCTACGGAATCCGCCCGCAGGTCCTCCTAGTCGCGGCAGCGTTCATCACCGGCTGTATGGGCCTGATCCTGCGCTTCAAATGGGAAGATATGGAAAGGGGAATCGTCGACAGTATCCACAAAGCTATGCCGGCCATTCTGATCATGCTCTGCGTGGGTATTCTGATCGGTGCCTGGATCGCCAGTGGAACGATCCCTATGGTCATCTACTACGGTTTAAAGCTGATCTCGCCCAAATTCTTTCTGGTCACAGCCTGTTTTGTCTGTTCTCTGACATCGATTTCGACAGGGACATCATGGGGGACTATCGGAACCCTGGGAGTTGCATTCATCGGGATTGCCATGGGCCTCGGAATTCCGCTCGGACCCGCGGCAGGTGCTATAGTTGCAGGCGCCTACTTCGGAGACAAAATGTCACCCTTTTCCGATGTCACCAACCTGGCTCCAGTTGCCGCAGGCTCCAATCTTTTCGACCACATCAAGCACATGATGTGGTCAGCAACACCCGCGTGGCTCATCGGAATGTTCGTTTACTTCATCGTCGGGTTGAAATACGGTGGGGGAGCCGTCGAGTCCAAAGATTTGATACTGATCACACAAACCCTCAAGGATAACTTCAATTTTAATATCCTTCTCCTCCTCCCTATGGTTGTCGTCTTCTACTTTGCGGCGACCAAAAAACCTACGATTCCGGGCATGCTTTTCTCTTCCTTTATCGCGGGAATCCTCGCCGTCATTTTTCAGAAAGCTTCTATCCCCGAGATCGCCACGGCGCTGAACACCGGGTATGAGGCCCACACGGGTGTCGCTGAGGTCGACCTCCTGATATCGCGGGGGGGGATGATGAGCATGATGGAGACACAGCTCGTTGCCTTCACAGCCTTCAGTTTCGGAGGTATCATGCAGCGGACCGGTATGCTCCAAGTGATACTCGATAGAGTGATGAAGTTTGCCAACAAAGTCTGGAGTATCGTCATCACAACGGTATCCGCATCGATCGTCACCGCTCTGGTCACAGGAAGTTCCTACCTATCCATGATCATCCCCGGCGAACTTCTCGCTCCCATCTACAAAAAAAAGGGCCTGGCCGCGAAGAACCTCTCCCGGATCATCGAGGAAAGCGGTGCGATAATCGTCCCGCTGATCCCCTGGAGCATGGCAGGTGTCTATATCACAGGGACTTTAGGAGTCCCAACCTTTTCCTATCTTTTCTGGGCTGTCATGAACTATACAGCGGTCGCGATCCTCGTCATCTTCGGATTCACTGGGTTTACGATGGCACCAAAGACCAGGGAAGATGAAACGCAGATCGGAAGCTAACCCTGTTCCTCCGGATCACTGAACGTACGAGAACAGATACAAACAAAAAAATTGCAGATATTCCTAACCGTGGCGTTTTTGGTATCTGATCTAAACGTTCTCGTCGGATTTTTCTTTATAGTATTTAGCAAACAAAAGACCGATTACGACCGAGATGTAGACATAGCCGACCGTTTTGAGGTGAAAGCCCCGGGCCCAAGAGCTCCATGATTTTAGAACCAGGTCCGAATAAAACACCGGGATGAGGAGCAACGCCATTATCCAGAGAATCCAGTATTGCCAGGACCGTGTTTTCTTTTTGAACGCCTCCATGGCGATCAAAAAAATGGCGGGGGTGGCGAGGATGGATGTGGCCGATTCGCTGAGATAAGAAAAAAGAAGGATATAAAGGCCGTTGACAGGGAGCAGAAATCGGTCAACGAGCCCGGTCCTGCGCTTGCGGAAAAGATAGAAGGTGCCGATGCCAATTATTAGACCAAACGATATGGCAAGGGGATTCCGCAAGGCCTGGGGAATCCCAAAATGAAGATTCAGGAAATTCCCGATATCCAGCATCTCGAGATTTCGTGTCTGATCCCAGGTCATCAGCTTGAACCACTCACTTAAAAGCCTGAAATTATACCGGGCCCCTAAAAACACGGTGGGCACTAAGAACCAGAAAACGAGTCCGATCCAGTAGGCCAGCCAGAATTTCTTCTTGAAATCCGCAAGGTAGCAAAAGGCCAAGGTAAAAGGAAATATTTTGAGGTTCGTCGCCAGAGAGAGCAACAATCCTGATTTCAGATGCTTTCCTTCCGAGTACTCAGCCGCGGCCAACAGCATAAGGCCAAAAAGGCCTGCATTGACCTGACAGATCTGGATGGCCAGGATGGAATCGGTCACGACCGAGATAAAAGCTAAAAACATCAGGCCCGATGACAGCTCCAGACGAAAACCGGCAGATCTTGCCCACCTCCAAAATCCCCAAAAAAACAGCCAGTACTGCAAAAAAAGGAACAGAAACGTGCCCACCTCATCGATTAACAGGGAAAAGGGGACGATCATGAGCGCGGCTAGAGGACTGTATTTGAAATAGTCCAGTATTCCATACTTCATATAGAGGTTCTGCTCATAGAAAATGTTGTCGGCGGCATTCACATACACCCGGTAGTTATCCGGTTTTTTTATGAGGGAGATATGAAGACAGACTCCGATCGTAAATAGGATAAGCAAAATAAGGGTTTTAGGGACTAATCCGCTCTTTTTTTTCATGCCGATATATTCACTTTACCAGCCTGCACAGGGAAAATCTTCGAATCGGGGGCACAATTTTTCTTAACTGGGTCATTCACGAATTTTTCACGCGGCGAGTTTGATGTTTTTGAGGTGGGCGATACGCTCATACTCTTCGATCACCTTAGCGGCCATGGCTTCAGCTGAAAACTTCTGGTGGACAACCTCATATCCCTCTTGGCCGAGACGGTTACCCAGCTCACGGTCTTCATAGATCTTCAGGATCGCCTTGGCGAGGGCGGCCGGGCTCCTGGGGGGAACGAGCAGACCTGTCCTGCCGTTTACGACAACTTCAGGGATACCGCCGGTTCTAGTGGCCACAACCGGCAGTCTGCTGGCCATCGCATCCAGGATACTGCTGCCCATACCTTCGAGATAAGAGGAAAGCACAAAAAGATCCAGGGATGCCAGTATTTGAGGGACATCTTCCCGAAATCCCAGGAAAAATACCATATCCTCCACACGAGTTTGTTTCACAAGTTTATCCAATTCCATCCGCAAAGGGCCCTCTCCCACGATTATCACCCGGATTTTCGGCGCCTTTTCCTTGAGAATCTCCGTGGCTCTGATCAAATACTTATGCCCCTTGTGATCTGCCAGATGAGCAACGATCCCCACAAGAAAATCTTCGGGCCCGAAGTCCAGCTCTCGACGGAGATATCGACTGGATGAAGCTTCTTCGAAAGGAGAATAATCGATGCCATCCGGAATGACCTTGACAAGAGCTGGATCGATCCCCCCATCCACCAAGACCTTTTTAATGCCCTGAGAGACAGCGATGATCACATCGATGTTTTTGGTGTATTTCATCTGGGACAGAAAATTTTTCTTGATCGGGAAATCCACATTCCGAGAGATCACGCGCAGAGGCACTTTGGCGAATGAAGCGGCGGCGGAACCGAGAGCCACAGAATGGGCATCGTGACAATGAACCAACTGACATTTGTGACGCCTCATACCGCCTGCCAAACGTATTATGGCCCACGCATCCGTTTCACTCCTCATTTTTAAGGGGACGACGGGAAGGTCATCTTCAAGGGCTTTTGTATGAAGCGGACTCCCTGGCTGGACATAAAACTTGAAGCGATAAGATTTTCTTCGGAGTTCTCGTGCCAGGAAAAGAGACTGTCTTTGGCCTCCCCTCCATTCTTTGCCTGCATCGATCTGGAAAAGGTTCAATCCTCTCTCCTTAATGGCCCCATTCAACGGGATTCATCGTTTGGCCCAATCGGGGGGAGTCACTCATCAGGGTCGATCTTGGTGAAAACTTCTGCGAATTTTTCTTGGGCCTTTTTCTTTTTTTCCCGTTCCAGTTCTGCGGTGGCTTCAAACTTCCGATCGAACTCACTCCTCCTCTTTTTTTCTTTTTCTAACAGATCATCCAGAGAACCCTTCTTTTTTTTCGATTTTTCGGATTTTACAACTTCTTGACTCACTGGATCGATCCATAATACAGACCGACACACAGGACAGCTGACACGAAACACACTCGATTTCGTTTCTTTCATTTGTCAAAAATTTAGCAGAATCCAAAAAAATTCGCAAGATGTCCGTCAGCCTGTGTTCTATCGACCGCCTTTTCTTCCTCATCCATGGAGCATCCAGTCCCTGCCGTTCTAATCACGTTCAGGGATCAGGATGTTGTGTTTTTTGATCAATTTAAAAAGCCCCTGCCTACTCAGGCCGATCCGGGCCGCTGTTTTCGCCCTGTTATACTGGAATTGAGACAGCGCCTGATTCAAAAACCTTTTCTCAAAATCCGCCTTGGCACGAAAATAATCATAGGAAGCGGGCTGATGCACTTCTTGACGCAGGTTGATCTTTGAAGAGAGGTGCTCCTCCTTGATCAAAGAACCCTCTCCGCAGAGAACGATACACCTCTGAATCTCGTTCTGAAGCTCCCTGACGTTTCCGGGCCAAGAATAATTCATCAAGAGTTCCAGGCTTTTTGGAGATAAGTAAACTCTTTCTCTTTTCATCTGCCGGCAGTACTCCTCCAGGAAATAATTGACCAAGAAAAGAATATCTTCTTTGCGATCTCGCAGTGGAGGCACCTCGATGGTGAATATCTTCAAGCGGTAATAAAGATCCTCCCTGAAGCGGCCCCGGCCCACTTCCCTTTCGATTCTTTTATTCGTGGCACTGATAAAACGCACATTCACCCTGCGGATGCGATTATCTCCTACCCTCCGGAATTCTTTCTCTTGTAAAAGCCTGAGGAGTTTGGACTGGAGAGGATGGGAGAGATCTCCGATCTCATCCAGGAAAAAAGTCCCTCCATGCGCGTCCTCGATGAGTCCGGGCTTATCCCTGAGCGCACCCGTAAAGGCTCCCCTGACGTGGCCGAACAACTCGCTCTCCAGTAAATGATCGGGAATGGCACCACAGTTGACGGCCACAAACCTCCCCTGTTTCGTCCGTCCCTCTTCATGGATCGTGCGTGCGACGAGCTCTTTACCCGTACCGCTCTCTCCCCAGATAAACACAGGTATGTCCGTATTTTTCACTCTGTCGATCATCCGGAGCACCCTCCTAAAACATTCACTCTGTCCAACAAGAGACGGAGAGTTCAAAGGAGATCCAGCAGACAATTCTCGGTTTGCGTCCAAACAACTCCTCAGTATAAACTTCAGGGGTTTTGCCAATTCGACCAAGAGGTCTAAGTTCTTGTTGGAGTAGGGGCCGTACGCAGAGTGCCTGAAGATGCACAACACGCCTAAAGGACGAAACCAATCCGTAAGAGGAATACACAGTATATTTTGGTCATTTCCCCCGTTTTCCCCACAGAAGGAGGTGGTTTGCTCTGGCTCTTGGGCATTATGCACAAGAGGGCATTGGCTATCCAGCACTTGCTGGACAAGCCTCGAACAAAAATCCGCACTCAGGAATCTCGTCCCCTTTTTGGAATGCCGGACGATCGTTTGATCCCTTTCGCCCTTGATGTGTACCTCCACCCGCTCCGATGGAATCACATCCTTGATTAAATCCATAATTTTATGCAGGAAGGGGGAAATTCTCAAAGGGATCACCTCACCGCAACTTTCTGCCCTAACAATCAAGGCACTGTACTGATAACGAATTCTCCCCGATCATTTTCTCACGGCATCACCGTAATGACGATTCCTGCCGCCGGTATAATCAAAGGAAATGATTCAAGCGATATAAAGGAGGATCCCGATTCTATCTCGGGAAGAAACGCGTTATGGTGAGGGGAAAAACCTATGTTTTCTCTTGGAGGGATTTGATCCGTTCCGCAACATCACGGAATTGGGGATCCCACTTGTTGACTTCGTCGTAGATTTTTAACGCCCTTTTGGCGTCATTCATATCCTCATACAGGGATGCGATTTCATATTTGAGCGCATACTCCTGACTCGCATCCTTTTCCTCCACGCCTTGGGCCTTCTCGAGCCATTTCATGGCTTCTTTGTAATCTCTCTTCTGCCTGTAACAGAAACTGATGATACTGTAACTCTCTATTTCCAGTTTTTTATCTTTTGCGGCGACTGTACACTCTTCGATGGCCTCGTCGAACAGCCCTTGCTCCAAAAAGGCAACTCCCAGGTTATAGTGGCTCTCGTAATCCTCCTTATCCACTTTTTCATCCAGGGCCTTCCGGAATTCTGTGACGATATCGCTCAAGGCCTTCTCAACGACCGTTGTATCCCCTTTGATCTGATTGTTATAGGCGGCCTTGATGGCATCCAATTCTGTGGCAATCCTTTCAGAGAGATCGTAATATTGTCTTTCCCCCAACTCTTCGGATACGATGGGGATGATGTCTGTTTCTGCGAAGATATCTGCAGCTGTGAGCTTTTCCTCGCCCACAGCCTCATCCAGAATTGATTTTTCTCCTTTAGAAATTTCTCCAATGGGGGGAAAGATCTGTGTCTCCCTTTTTGTCACCTTATCCACTCTATCGGAGATCTCATCCACTTTGACATCGCCCGCTATGATCTTCATGGACTCGATCTTTTTGGCGATTCTTTCATCCTCTGGGAACTTGATCCTCAAGTTTTCAAGGAGTCGCCTGGCGTTCCGGATCAAGCCTTGATCAACATACAGGTCTGCTTTTGCCAAAGTCGAATCGACGATGTTCTTTGCCTCTTCGACCTGGACTTGGGCTTCCACTTCGCCTCCTTCTTCCTCCAAAATTCCCAGGTCCTTCTTCAGACGATTGGCTTCATTGTAATAGCCTTCATTCTCAGGAAACGTCGCGAGCAGTTCGTTGAGGACAGACAGCATTTTTTCTCTCAGGTTATTCTTCCGGTAGTTATCCAGCATGACCTTACAGACAAGCTCGAAATTTTTGATCTGGCCTATAGATCTATAAATTTCGGCTAATTTCTCGAGAGTTGGGATATGGGCTTTTTGGGCAGCCAGAATGAGTCCGAGGAGTCCAATCGCTTTATCCGTCTTTTGTTTTCTGATCAGGGTATCGACAAGAGGTTCATACTGTTCGAAGGCCTGGTCGTACTCTTCTGTCTGGATGCAGATCCTTCCCAGCTTGACTCTTGCCTCGACATCCTTGGGTCTGATGGTAATGATCCTCGAAAAAATTTCACCGGCCTCCTTGAAGCTCTTATCCTCGAAATGAAGGTTCCCCAAGATGTACAAGGCCTTAAGATTCTTTTCATCTTTTTGAAGTATTTCCTCAACAAGGTCCAGCGCTTCTTTTTTCTTGTTCTCTCTTTTATAAAGATCTATAAGATTGGTGATAGTGCGAGAATGGTCTTCTTTGAGGGCTTTGGCTTTGTTGAGGATTTCTCCGGCTTCCTTGAGTTGGTTCTTCCGCATTTTATACTCGGCGACCTTGTTAAGCTCCTCGAGTGCTTGATCGGTCATTTTTTCATCTGTATAGAGTTCTGCAAGCGTTAATCGCGACTTCATGTCATCTCTATCCAGCTTAAGAAGGTTTTCATACATACCAATGGCTTCTTTGATCTTTTTAGCTTTGGACAGATTCTGAGCGAGGTTCAGAAACTCTGTTTTCGCTTCCGAAGAAAATCCCTGATCCCGGTAGAGCTCTGCCAACCTTTTGGAGGAATCAATGTTGCCGGGAACAAGCCTTTTGATTCTTTTGTAGATGGCTATGGCCTTGGAATACAGCCCTTTGTCCTCATAGAATGCAGCGATTCTCTCAAACTCCTCAACCGCTTTATCCGGGTTATCGGCTTTGATATAGAGGTCTCCGAGAATATTGCGGATAGAGATATCCTGATCATCGCCCGAAAGTAGCTTCCTGTACTCGGCAATGGCCTCTTCCAGTCTGCCCTTTTTAATATGTTTTTCAGCGATGGACTCGATCTTGGCTCTATCTGTTTTCGGACTCATTTCTTGCCCTCGAGATTGTAAGATTGTCTGTGGAAAGCTGTCGGCCCAAGTCTTCGGAGCGCATCATAGTGCTCCTTTGTTCCATAACCTTTGTTTTTGGAAAGGGCATAACCATCAAAAACAAGGTCAAGTCTTTTCATCATCCGGTCCCTGATGACTTTTGCAATAATCGATGCCGCCGCAATGGAAATGCTCTTTTGATCTCCTTTGGGTAAATCCATCTGGGGATAATTTACATCATTGAGCCTAAATCCGTCAACTAAAAGAAAATCCGGTGCTTTTGGCATACTTAAAAACGCTCTTTTCATCGCCTCGAATGATGCCCAATAAATATTTTTTCTGTCGATCTCGGCACTCGAAGCCACCCCGATACCCACAGCATCCGCATGGATAAGGATTTTTCGCGCCAATATCTCCCTTTTAGTCGGAGAAATGCGCTTGGAATCATCAATTTCTTTGAGCCAAGCTTTTATTTTTCCCTTGATCAAGGACAAGGGGAACATGACTGAAGCGGCAACAACCGGTCCAAACAGAGAACCACGGCCCGCTTCATCCAAGCCCGCGATAGACAGATATCCTTGGCTGACAATTTCCCTTTCAAAATGGAAATCCGGCACCTCTCCAGCCTAAGACCGTATGCCCTTATCGTGCTTCCTTTATTCGAGCCGCTTTACCCCGCAATTTCCGCAGGTAATAGAGTTTCGCCCTTCTGACCTTTCCCTTCCGTACTGTCTCAATTTCTTTGATCATTTTGGAATGGAGCGGAAATATTCTCTCCACACCAATTCCGAAGGATATTTTTCTGACAGTGAATGTGGCATTCGGGCCCGATCCCTTTTTGCTGATGACATCTCCTCGAAAAATTTGGATCCTCTCCTTGTCACCTTCGCGGATAACAACGTGGACTTTTACGGTATCTCCAACGTTGAACGATCCCACATTCTCTTTTATTTGTTTTTCTTCAACCCTTTCAATCAGGTTCATTGGATTTTCCTTCCTCTTCTCTTAAAATTTCCCCGAGTATATCCATATCTTCAGGAGATAATTGGCCCTTTTTTTCCAACAGGTCCATCCGAAACTTGGCTGTTTTTTCCAGAGATTTTCTCCTTCTCCAACGGGCTATGCGCGTATGATCTCCTGAAAAAAGAACATCGGGAACCTTCAATCCCCTAAAATCTCGAGGCCGTGTATACTGTGGATGATCGAGGAGTCCCGAGCAGAAGGAATCCTGTGTCACAGATTCCATCTTTCCAACAACATCGGGAAAAAGGCGGGATACGGCATCAACGAGCACAAGGGCTGCCGGTTCCCCCCCGGTTAACACATAGTCTCCGATAGAAATTTCGTGTGTTGCCAAGTGTTCGTTCACTCTCTCATCGACTCCTTCATACCGACCACAGATAAGAATAATTTGACGCTTACCCGCCAGTTCCTCCGCTACGTGGGTATCAAACTTTTTGCCCTGAGGAGAAAGAAGAACGACCGCGGCATCGGGATTGGTCCTGACTGTCTCGACGGCTGAAAAGATCGGCTCAGGTTTCAAAAGCATCCCCGGTTTACCTCCGAACGGACGGTCATCCACTTGTCTGTGTTTGTCCGAAGTGAAGTCTCTCAAATCATGGACCTTGACTTCGATCAAACCGTTCTCCAAGGCTTTACCCAACACACCAGCGGACAATACGCTGTCAAACATGCGGGGAAAGATGGTAATTATATCAAATCTCATTTAAGTCTAAAAGTCCTTCAGGGGGCTTGATAACAATTGTGCGTTTCTCGAGATTGACCGAAGTGCATATTTCGTTTGTGAAAGGGATCAAGATTTCTTCGGATCCCCTTTCGACGACAAGAAGGTCATTCGATTTGATGAACACAACATCACTCACAACACCAATCTTCTCCCCGCCCTCTGTATAGACCGAACTCCCGACGACTTCAAAAAGATAGTATTTGTCTTCCTCGAGCCGGGAGAGTTCCTCCTCCGGAAGCATACACTCAAGGCCCACAAGTTCTCGAGCTTGAGAAATAGTATTAATCCCTTTGAATTTTACGATTGTGAAATTCTTGTAGGGACGAAAAGACTCAACTTCTAGTTCTTCGAGAACCCCCTCTCTGTTAAGGTATACCCTTGAAAAAAAAAGGCTTTTTAATCTCTTCGGAATAGAGCTTAAATCTCAGCTCGCCTTTTTTTCCTTGGCTCCTTAACAGCTTTCCAATACTTACCAAATTAGCCTTTTTCAATGATCTCGAGATTAAATCTCCTTTTCAGCTTCATCCCAGCGGCACCAAGAATCACTCTGATGGCGCGTGCAGTTCGTCCCTGCTTGCCGATCACTTTACCTAAATCTTCCGGAGCAACTTTGAGTTCCAAAATCGATGTTTGTTCCCCCTCCAACTGGGAAACCTGTACTTTGTCCGGATTGTCAACGAGTGATTTGGCAATCATTTCAACGAGTTCTTTCACTGTAACCTCCTATATGTTTTGTAAATTGGAAAGTTTCTCTTTCTCCATAACTTTATTCAAAAGAGATTGAACTGTTTTGGAAACTTGTGCACCTCTTTCTAGCCAATAGTTTGCCTTGTCCATGTCAACCTTGATATCGGGTGGCTCTTTGAGAGGATCGTAATAACCTAAGATTGCTTTGGCTTTGCTTTCTCTGGGTTTTCGCGAATCGGTCACGATAATCCTGTAGAACGGCCGTTTCTTTGCGCCCAGTCTCATCAGTCTAATTGACATCATTTTGAGTATACTCGTCCTTTTAAAATAAAAGAAAAATGATATCTGATTTTTGAGGATAAGTCAACTTATTTCAGTCGGCTGACCGTAGTCAAAATGTCTTCAAGTGCAAAATAACTTTTTCAAAATAAAAGAATTCTACTAATTTTGAATGCACGAACATTTCTTCAGTGCCCCATGGGCATTGAGGAGAGCATTTTCTTGAACTGGGATTTTTTCATCATCTTCTTCATCTCGAAATACTGTTTCAAAAGCTGATTCACCTCCGACACGGGTCTTCCACTTCCCCTTGCAATCCGTTTTCGTCGGCTGCCATTGATGATCTTCGGATTTTCTCTCTCTTTTGTTGTCATTGAGTTTATAATCGCCTCAAAGTAGAGGATCCGCTTGTCATCGATATCCATCTTTGACATCTGCTTGAAAACACCCCCTGTCGGCAACATGTTCAAAAACTGGGAAAGAGAGCCCATTTTTTTCAGCTGACTAAGCTGTTTTCGGAAATCCTCGAGCGAAAACTCCTCTGACTTAAGCCTACTGGCAAGCGCCTCGGCTTCCTTGAGATCTGTCTCCTGCTCTGCTTTCTCGATCAAACTCAACACATCTCCCATCCCCATGATCCGAGAGGCCATTCTGTCAGGATGAAAAACTTCAAGCTTGTCGAATTTTTCTCCGATACCGATGAACTTGATGGGTCTGCCCGTGACAGCAACGATAGACAGTGCTGCTCCACCCCTCGCATCTCCGTCAAGCTTTGTGAGGATGATCGAAGTCAATCCGATCTTTTCTTCGAATTGCTGGGCACTTTTCACCGCATCCTGGCCCGTCATGGAGTCTCCGACATAGATAACCTCTGTGGGTGCAAGAATATCCCGCACCATCCGGAGCTCCTGCATCAACTCATCATCCACATGAAGCCTTCCAGCCGTGTCGACCAAGAGGGTGTCATGTCCTCTGCTTTTTGTCTCGGTGAGGATCGTCTTAAGCGCTTTTTGGGGGTTTGTCATCTGGGTCTCCGTGAGACCATAGAAAGACAGATTGAGCGACTGTGTAATAATATCCAACTGCTCCTGAGCTGCAGGCCTTTTAAGATCAAAGGATACAAGCATGGGACTTTTTCCCATGTTCTTCATCCACTTGGCCAATTTTCCACATGTGGTTGTTTTACCCGAACCCTGTAAACCCACAAGCATAAAGATCGAAGGCGGCGGACTTGCAAAAACAAGCTTTTTGGTCTCAAGTCCCAACATAGCTGTCAGCTCATCCCTGACGATCTTAATAACCTGTTGTGAGGGAGTGAGGCTTTCGAGGACTTTTTCATCCAGCGCTTTTTCCTTGATCTTCGACTCGAAATCCTTAACCACACGATAGTTGACATCGGCTTCGAGGAGGGCCATGCGTATCATCCGTAACGCCTCGGCCATGTTCTTTTCTGTGACTTTGACCTCTCCGCGAAGAAATTTGGCGACCTTCTGGAGCCTATCCGACAGCTGATCTAGCATCGTTGTATCACCTCTTGAGAATTATCTCTACTATGCTAGGCTAAATCCCCGCATCAGTCAACTCATCCGGAAGGGTTGACAAAAGAGGGTATTGCGTTTAAGGTATACCTAATTTTTTAAAAATTTACCCGGGAGGATAGGCCCTCTATCAGAGGTAAACAATGAAGGGAAAAATCGATTACAAAGAAATCATTAAAATCATAGATTTGCTAGAGGAGAGAGATCTCTCGGAATTCGAGCTGGAGATCGAAGATTTAAAAATCAAGATTTCAAGAACCCCACAAAAAACGAACTCTCAAGCTATGATTCCCGTTGTTGCTCCGGCAGGCGTTGCAGACAACAGTGAAACTCCAGCCCAGATAGAATCCGCTAACGACGAAAAAGGATTGCATTTTATCACCTCCCCGATGGTCGGGACATTCTATCGTTCACCCGATCCTTCCTCTCCTCCCTTTGTGGAAAAGGGGGAGAGTGTGGCGAAGAACCAGACACTCTGTATTATCGAAGCCATGAAGTTGATGAACGAGATAGAGGCCGAAGTCGAAGGGACGCTTGAAGAGATCTATATCAAGAACGGCAAACCTGTCGAGTACGGCCAGAAGCTTTTTGCCATCAAGCCACAGAGCTAACCGCCCATGATATCCAAAATCCTGGTTGCAAACAGAGGGGAAATTGCACTCCGTGTCATACGGACCGCAAGAGAGATGGGGATCAAGACGGTGGCTGTGTTTTCTGAGGTTGACCGAAACTCTCTTCACACAATGCTCGCCCATGAATCCGTCTGTATAGGGCCAGCCAAAGCATCAGAAAGTTATCTCAGCATTCCCAACATCATCAGTGCCGCTCAGATCACTAAGGCGGATGCGATCCATCCCGGCTACGGATTTCTCGCCGAAAACCCCAGGTTTCCAGAGATCTGCGAGTCTGAAGGGATCACATTCATAGGCCCCCAGGCTTCTCTGATCAGCCTGATGGGAGATAAAAATGCGGCCCGCCTTGCAATGAAAAAGGCCAGGCTTCCAGTAATCCCGGGGAGCAATGATGTGATTGTTGACCTTCCAGAGGCCAAATCCATCGCAAAAAAGATCGGTTATCCGGTGATCCTCAAGGCGGCCTCGGGCGGAGGAGGCAGGGGGATGCGTATAGTGCGTTCTCCCAATCAGATGGACGAACAGTTGTCCATCGCGCAATACGAAGCAAAAGCGGCCTTTGGAGACCCCTCTCTGTACATGGAGAAGTACTTCGAGGACGCCCGGCATATAGAGATCCAAGTGATCGGGGATACCAAAGGCCACGTGATCGCATTGAGCGAACGCGAATGTTCGGTCCAAAGGAAACACCAAAAAGTTCTAGAGGAAACCCCATCTCCGGCCATCGATGAAAAGCTTCGCAAAAAAATGATCAAAGCCACACAGGATGCAGCCCAAGCTATCGGTTACCAAAGTCTGGGCACGTTCGAATTCCTTGTGGACAGCGAAAAAAGATTTTATTTCATGGAGGCCAACACCCGCGTACAGGTGGAACACCCCATCACTGAAATGGTTTACGGTATAGACCTCGTCAAAGAACAGATCAAGATCGCAGCGGGTGAAAAGCTCTCTCTTCCCCATGACCTTCAGATGAACGGCCACTCGATCGAATGCCGTATCAATGCGGAAGATCCAGATACATTCATCCCTTCGGCAGGAAAGATCGAGTTCCTGGTTCTTCCAGGGGGGCAGGGAATTCGGGTGGATACGGCGGCATACAAAGGATGGACGATCCCTCCCGACTACGACTCCCTGCTCGCAAAAATCGTGGCCAGAGCCCCATCCCGAAAAGAGGCGATCCGCAAGATGCAAACCGCACTGGAAATGACAACCATCGTGGGCATTAAAACAAACATCCCGCTGCATCTCAATGTCCTCTCGAACGCAGACTTCAAAAAGGGGCATTATACGATCCAGTTCCTGGAAAAATATCTGTTGCGGAAGAATCTGAAAAGTAAAAAGAAGTAGGTTTACTAAGCCTCCATCTGAAAGGTGTACACGATTCTTTGTGGATTCCGTTACACTCTGACGATCACCGATCTAGCAAACGGATATCGACCGTGTACTGGCCTGAATTATCCCCAGCGACATTTTCATTAATCCCCAAGAACAGTTGTCCACTGATGGGCATGGAGACGATCTTCGACTCGCCGATGTGAAAAATCTCCACCATCTCGTTCCTTGTCTCCTCCCCAGTCTCTTCATCAACTTCGATGGAGATAAGGAGGACGACTTTACCGATCAAAGCGCCTATGTTTTTGTTCTGGATGGGCTGCTGGACAGTCTTGAGGTCATATCCATCAGGACCGCAGTAAGCCATGGGATTTCCGACTTGGAGGGATATTCCCCCAGATGCAGAGAAAAAAAGTGTCTCCCCTTCTTCCACATCGTATCCTGAATCGGTCCACTGAATTTGGCTCGGAACGGTGATACGGTAGAGCCTTTCGGAGGAAAATTTGAGCCTTTTGGGCTCCTGCTCTTGTGGAGTAAGAGTCAGCGCACAAAACGCCAGTGTTAGCCCGAAATAAAAACCGCTCTTCCTCCAAACGGCCTTGCGGCGG
>JASFPP010000031.1:0-25041 GCA_050115915.1 Candidatus Aminicenantota bacterium | reverse complement strand
ATTCACTATGGTCCCTGGACCCTCAAACCCTTCTCCAACTACTTTGAAGACGACCTTCTCTCGGAGATAAGCAAGCAGATCCGGAGACGTGTGAACGATGAAATAGAGAACCATTTACATTATTCAATAGGAGACAAGGTTTCTAGTTATGATGATGATCTCACTTTCAGCACGAGCGGTTACAATCTCGGTTTCGAGATCAGGTTTTTTCCCAAAGGGCCTGAAGGTTCTTTCAGCCTTGGATTATCGGTCGAGCG
The DNA here is from genome assembly GCA_050115915.1 of Candidatus Aminicenantota bacterium. Classification (GTDB taxonomy): domain Bacteria; phylum Acidobacteriota; class Aminicenantia; order Aminicenantales; family Aminicenantaceae; genus WTAW01. Next base: position 24,784 of record JASFPP010000031.1, on the reverse strand, counting down.
GACCAAGATAAAAATTAGAGCGGAAGGCCCTATCAATCAAAATTACGGTGGTGAAATTCAGGGGGCATCCTCTACTGTGGAAGGATTTGGCTATGTCACGACGGATCCCCTAACGATGAATTTAAGCTTTCGCTGGGATACGAACCCCTCATGGAGAGTTTCTCCTTATTTTGTCACTGGAATTGGATTGGGCACACTTCTTGGGGAAGTGGGTTATGAGTGGACGGGCAGCTATCAGTATCAAAATAGGATCGACCCCACCGATGGTTCTGATGTTCTGACCCTTGAAGAAGTTGAATGGGAGACCGAGGAAAATATCCCCAATATATTTTATCTTTTCCAGTTAAATGTGGGTGTCCGCGCCCGTATAACACCGAATTTTTTCATCAATGGTGAGATCGGATTCTGGGACGGTATGATATTTCGTGCCGGTGTCGCTTATGGATTTTAGTATTTGAATTTAATTGACCATAGGCTATTCTTTCCTCTATTATTGAGTTTGGATAATCTTGATTTGTTTGCGCTTATAGAGACCGTGCTAGATGGGGAGCTAGCGGTGCCCTGTAACCTACAATCCGCTACAGTAGGATCGAATTCCTTGCCGAGGCCGGACTTCTTCTGTTTAGTGTCCGTGTAAGTGGTGATGAAGGTACGGGTCCTGTGCAAAGAACGCTCTGTAAACCCCGTCAGGACCGGGAGGTAGCAGCGGTAGCAGGGTCGTCTCTTGTGCTGCAGGGTTGCCTTGCCCGAGCTAACTGCATGGATAACGCAGGGGCAGGACTGTCGGAGCCGGGTGCACGGTCTATAGAGTACATCTGCAAAAAAGGAGGGATATTATGAAGAATCACAGAATTTTAATCGGTGTTGGACTTTTTCTTATTATAACATCTTTTCTCTCTTCCCAGACACCAAAACAGGTCGATCCGGTGAACTGGCGGGAATTGATTCCATTTCTCGCGGATATCCCGGGATTTGAAGCTGAAGGCAAGCCGGAAGGATCGACTATGACTATGGGCAATTACAAAGTTTCGCAAGTAGAGAGAGATTACTCTTCGGGAGATAAAGAACTCAGAATAACAATCATTGATGGTGCCTATGCCCAAATGGCTTACGCCGGAATTAAAATGGCGATGAACTTTGAAATAGACACATCAGAGGAATACGTAAAAAAAGTAACGATAAAAGGCTTTCCTGGCATCGAGAAATATGAATATGGGGATAAAGATGGGCAGATAATGCTTCTCGTTGCTGAAAGATTTGTTGTTCAAGTTGAGGGAGAAAACGTTCCGGACACAGCTGAGTTGAAGAATATTACTGAGGGGCTGAACTTGGAGGGCCTGGCGAAACTCGCGAAATAGGGAACTTTGAACGAATAACTCTCGTTAGCTTGTCCGTGCTGCAGGGCTCGGCAGGTTTTATGAATAATTCAGGTTAGCAGAGGTATTGGTGGGCTTTCTCTATCTGCTTCCGTATAGGGATGCCGTAAGAGCAGAGACTCTCGCACTGGCCACAATTTCGGCAAGAAGGGGCTTTCTCTTCGGGCATTAGATCCTGATATTCTCTTTTTGCTCGATCATACTTCTCATATCCCTCATAATACGCCAGATAGCGGAGAATCGTCGTTGTCTTGACACCTTCCGGACAGTGCGATTCACATTGTCCGCACATATGGCAATACTCTCCGGAGTTCTCGGCGACATAACGGTAGAGGGATCTTTGCTCCCGGGCAGTCATGCTAGAGTGCACCACAGCGAGGTCCTCTTCCATCTGTTCGAAGGTCAGCATTTCCGTCACGACGGAGGCGATATTTGTGTTGGAAAGCGCCCATTTCAACATGATCTGGAAGAGCGAGTTTCCGTCAATTTTGTAATTGTCGAGTTTTTGCCTTCGTCCGGCGACTTTAAGCGTCTTCATGGCTATGACGCCCACATCCTTGGAATTTGCCAGGGAAATGAGCTGCCGGATTCCGCTGGTCCCTAGATAGTCATCGTAGGTTTCGATATCCTTCTCCTCATCCCTCTCTTCGATGTCGAACACGTTATAACCCAGCTGAACCACATCGTAGTGACCGCATTCGATGGCTTTTTTTACGACTTTGTGATGGTTGGAATGACAGGATATCCCTGTAAACCGGAATTTCCCTTGTTTTTTCATTTTTTCGTAAGCAGAGAGAACTCTCTCATCCGTCAGAGTTTCTTCCTTGTCCGCGCCGTGGATGAGAAGAACGTCGATATAGTCTGTCTGCAGCCTCTTCAGGCTTCCCTCGACGGATTTCAAAATGGTCTCTTCATTCCAGTTTCTGCGCGCATGAAACTTGGTGCTCACATAGGCCTTGTCCCGTCCCATCTCTTTAAAGAGGCGGCCGATCTCTCTTTCGCTGTTCCCGTTCGAGTAGGAATGGGAGGTATCGATGTAATTGACACCGTGTTCCACAGTCTGAGTGAGAATGGCCCAGTCGGGGATGGGGCTTCCTCCGAGAGATATCTCTGAGACCTCTAGGCCTGTCCGTCCCAGCCTCCTGTAGAACATCTCACCCTTTTGGACACGACTTTTCTGATCGTGGATTGCCAGCATTTTTTTTGAAAGTGCTGGCGCTGAAAAGGCGCCGAGAGCTAAATTTTTCAGGAATGTCCGTCTGTTCGTTTGTCCCATATTCTCCTCCATCTATCCATGAATTAGCTGAAGATTGTTCAGGATGGTTTCAATTTTTTGTTTAGCCGCGTCATCGAGAGGCCGGAGCGGAAGCCGGCAAGGACCGCCGAAAAAGCCGATCCGGTCGAGAGCATATTTGATAGCAGGAATTCCATGTTCCACCGTGAGGGCCTGGTTGAGTGGAACGAGGTCGTGCTGGAGCTTTTGGGCTTTATCCAGCTGTTTAGAGAGGGATAATTGATAAAGCTCGATGCAGAGGGAGGTGGCGATATCCGACAGTGCGAGAACACCACCACAGGCTCCCATTAACATTCCGGGAAAGAGCATGCTTCCCGCCCCTAAAAGATAGTCGAACTCCGCGTCCAGGTGAGGGATGACCCTGTCGAGGAACGCCATGTTTCCGGAACTGTCCTTGATACCAGCGATGTTTTCGTGTTTGGAGAGTTCGTAAAGAAGCTCCGGAGATATGTTCACTCCCGTGAATCGGGGAATATGATAGATGATGAGAGGCACCTTGACATGGTCCGCTATCGTGAAAAAGTGTTTTTTGAGAGCGTCAGCGGTCATCAACGCTTTGAAATAACTCGGCGTCCGGATCAGAGTCGCATCGATACCCAGGTCTTCCATCCGCTTGGAAAATTCCAGAGTGATCTTGGTGGACTCTCTGGCCGTTCCCACGATGATGTGTTTATCTTCGGCCGCCACATCTCTGGCGATTCGCACCAGCATATCCACCTCGTCATCCGTGAGATACACGCTCTCTGCGGTCGACCCTGAGATCACATATCCCGCGAGGTCGAACGTGTTGTATTTGCGGATGTTGTCCTCGAATTTTTCAGGATAAACCTCCTCATCTTTGAATGGTGTGGTCAGGGGCGCATAGATTCCTTTAAACCTTATGCCCATTTGTTTTCTCCTTAAACGAATACATAAACGTATCTGTCGCACAAGAGCTGAAAGTAGCGAATGGAGTCAGGACTTTTCACTTTTTGATTTTCCTTTGAGCTGTAATCTTTGCGCTTCCTCGATTTCTTTAAGCTCTGGATCTTTCATGCCGAAGTAATGACCTATTTCATGCACGACCACTTCCACAACTTTGTTTCGTATTTCTTCCTCTGAGGAATAGATCCGTTCGATGGGTTCCTGGTAGATCACGATAACATCTGGCGGCAAATTGCCGTAGAAAGGCCCCCGGTGCTTGTAGGGCACGCCATGATAGAGTCCAAAGATCAAACTGTAAGGTGAGCTTCCTGTTCGTTCATAGACCTCTCTCGGGGGCCGGTCTTCGACCATAACGGTCACATTTTCGAGTTTTTCTTGAAACTCCTCGGGGATATCTTCAAGCGCTTCTTCGACGAGCTTTTCGAATTTTTTCTTATTCATGGGCGGTTTGATTCTTTTTCCCGAGTCCTTCCTATTTTTCGATTCCTTTGCGTGCTTGAACACCATTCTTGTGGTAGTGCTTGATCTCTTTCATTTCCGTCACCAGGTCCGCTCGCTCCACGATAGAGTCGGGAGCGTATCGCCCTGTCAGAATCACTTCTATGTTATCCGGTTTTTTGTCGAGAAAACCGTGCATCTCTTTCTCGGTAATGAGTTTAAAATACATGGCAACGTTGATCTCATCCAGGATGATGATGGTGAATTCTCCCGAGAGCATCGCCTCTAGACATCTTTTAAGACCGGATTTGGCCCTGTCTAGATCTTGCTGGTCAGGGTCTTTTGTCACATGGATAAAGCCCTTGCGGCCGAATTGTTCCAGTTTGATCCAGGGAGACAGTTTTTGGATCGAATGTAATTCACCGTAATCCTGCCCTTTGAGGAACTGCCCAATATATGTCTTAAAACCATTACCGGCCGCCCTTAGGGCGATACCGAGAGCAGCTGAAGTTTTTCCCTTGCCTTTGCCCGTGTAAACCTGGATATACCCTTTGAAGGCATCTTTCGCAACATCTCCAGTGTTTTTTGGTGTTGTCATCGGTCTAACTATATTTTAATCCTTCCACCTAGTCAACAGCTCCCGCCCGATAATGCTTCTCTGCGCGTCGATATCGCTCGAAAGCCGAGGCACAAACCCACCAAGTTGTAATGACTTCCGTGAGAGGATTCCTGCGAAGGTCATGGAGCGAAATCAACGCACCAGGAGAGCAAAGAATGTCGATTAAACATAAAAATGCATGGCCAATGGAAAATAATAAGAGCATTATTAGGTTCCCTGTGGTATGGCTATTATGATTTTGGTCAGCTTTATTTCGACATTTTTTTATGAATAGGCTTTGTGATATAATCAGCGGCATGTTAAACCCCAAGTTCGTCGAAGAAAACACGGATCTATTCAGGCAAAAAATGGCTCTCAGAGGCGTGGACGTCGACCTTGATGGATTCTTAAGCCTCAATAAAGACCGCAAAGCCAAACTGCGCCGCATCGAGGACCTCCGTTTTGAGTTGAACAAGACATCTAAGAGAATCGGCCAGATGAAAAAGGAGGGGGAGGACGCCACCGCTGAAATCGCGGCGATGAAAAAGATTTCCGACGAGATCAAGAGCCTGGATGATGCGTACAAGGATATCGAAGGAAGACTTCAAGACCTGATATTGAACATCCCGAATATTCCTCACGAGTCTGTCCCCGGAGGATTGACTTCGGACCAGAATGTCGAAGTCCGGACCTTCGGGAAAAAGCCGACATTTTCATTTCCGGCAAAACCCCACTGGGAGCTCGGAAAAGATTTGGGAATTCTCGATTTCGAGAGGGCCTCAAAGCTTGCGGGTTCTCGATTCGCCATCTACATGGGGAAAGGAGCCCTTTTAGAAAGAGCGTTGATCAATTTTATGCTCGATATCCACACAAAAGAAAATGGGTATACAGAAGTACTCCCCCCTTTTATCGCCAATGCAGAGAGTCTGACCGGGACTGGGAATCTACCCAAGTTTGAAGAAGATCTCTTCAAGATCAGGGGTGCGGAGTGGTACTTGATTCCCACCGCCGAGGTCCCGCTCACAAATATGTATAGAGAGGAGATTCTCGATTCTTCCATACTCCCCCAGAGGTTCGTTGCGCATACACCCTGTTTCCGGAGCGAGGCCGGCTCGTATGGGAAAGATATAAGAGGTTTGATCCGTCAACATCAATTCAACAAAGTCGAACTGGCGAGCTTTTCTCTTCCTGAGAATTCGTACGAGGAGCTGGAAAAGCTCACAGCGGATGCGGAAGAGGTCCTGAAAAGGCTGGGCTTGTGCTACAGGGTTGTGGTTCTCTGTGCAGGTGAAATGGGATTTGCCGGGGCTAAAACCTATGACCTGGAGCTCTGGATGCCACACAGGCAAGGATTCCTGGAAATCTCCTCTTGCACGAATTGCGAGGATTTTCAGGCCAGGCGGGCGAACATCCGGTTCCGGAGGGAGCCAAGATCGAAGCCCGAATTTGTCCACACGCTCAATGGCTCGGGTGTCGCTTTGGGACGAACAGTTAGCGCGATACTCGAAAGTTTCCAGCAGGAGGATGGCTCTATCCTTATCCCCGAAGCTCTGCAGCCCTACATGGATGGCATAGATCGAATCCCCCCAGCCTAACTTTTCTACAGCACTCGATTTTATCTTTCGATTCAATACAAGAATGCCTACCTTTGGGGATAGAATCAGAAGTGATAGTTTGAGCGACAGAAGGGAATATCCCAATCCAGCCTACCCCAGCCTTCACTCCCTGCCGTCGAGGAAACCCGACGAAGTTGGGCGGCGAGGACTCTATGCGTACAAAGGACTAGTACGATTCGCAGAGAAAATGTTAGAATAGGTCTTCCTGCGAACTGGACTGCGGAGGGATGGCCGAGTGGCTGAAGGCGGCGGTCTTGAAAATCGCTTCACGAGCAATCGTGACGGGGGTTCGAATCCCTCTCCCTCCGTTTTATTTGTTCACAGGGACGATCGACGAAACGCGGCTGGCCGGCCCCTTGCGAACCCACACCTCCTATTTGACCCGGCATACCTTTCGAAGCCGCTTCACCCGTTCAAAAAGGTGCGGTGGAGCACGAAGCTGTGGATAAGGATGTCCAAAAGTGATAAAATAACACCTACTTTAAAAGTCCTTAAGACCTGCGGAGAGGTGCTGGAGTGGCTGATCAGGGTCGCCTGCTAAGCGATTGTGCCGACTAAAATCGGTACCGTGGGTTCGAATCCCACCCTCTCCGCCATTTTGTTCCATACGCTCATGAAAATCAGAACCATCACCACCGGATTCAACCTCACGTGTCCTCTACATGAAAAAAAGATCCAGAGGATCGCTTCTTTTACCCGAGAGGCGAGGAGCGAGTTCGAAAAAGCTGGTTTTGAGGTCCAGACAGTCCGTGTGGCCACTCAGCCCTGGGAGGAATACTACTCCTCGCGAAGACAGATCGTGGACCTCGCCCAAAGGTTGGAAAACCTGACGCGCAAACACGGGATCGACTATTTCAACATGGGTACGACACGCGAGGTCAAAAACATGTCTCTGGTCTATGAATTGATTAAAAACACAACGTGCGGTTTCTGTACTGTTTTGGTCAACGATGCAAAGACTATAAACATCGATGCGGCTAGAGAAGCGGCAAAGATCATAAAAAAGCTATCCGTATTAGATGCCGATGGATTCACGAATTTACGGTTTGCGGCAATCTTCAACACAAAGCCCGGGAGTCCCTTCTATCCCGGAGCCTTCCACAAGGGCCCCATGTCGTTCGCTGTAGGAACAGAAAACAGCGGTCTCGTTTACAAAGCCTTTACAAAGGCGAAGGATATAAAAAAAGCGGAGGGATATCTCAAGGCTTTACTGACATCGGAGTTCACAAAGATAGAGAGGGTAGGAAACCGGCTGCAACGGAAATGGAAGATCAAATACGGCGGGATCGATGTCTCCATTGCGAGCTCGGTCAAGGCCACAGAGAGTATCGCCTTCGCCTTCGAAAAGCTAGGGCTGGGAAAGTTCGGAGGGCCGGGAACATTAACGGTCGCAAAGATCATCACCGATACTCTGAGAGATTTGAAGATCAATACATGTGGATATTCGGGCTTGATGTTGCCTGTGCTCGAAGATTATGGTTTGGCTCGCCGGAACACAGAGGGGACCTGCGACCCGATCAGACTTCTAACCTACTCAGCCGTTTGCGGAACAGGATTGGATACCATCCCTCTGCCGGGAAATATATCGGAGAAAAAGCTCTTCGCTCTGCTATTGGATATCGCGTCTCTCTCCCAGAAACTGAACAAGCCTTTATCGGCCAGATTGATGCCGGTACCGGGTAAAAAGGAGGGGGAGATGACGGATTTTTCGTTTGAATATTTTGCCAACACAAAAATTATGCAACTATAATCTTAATCCTGCTGGCTCTCCATATTTCACCCTGAGCTATTCCTGAAAACTATCGGGAAGAGGAACTCAAGGATTCTTGATATAATATTTTTCGGCGGTTTAGAGGAATAATTCAGTTTAGGTGAGCTTTGAGATTTTTGAGTAGGGGCGACATGTCCCTGGATTGACTATCGAGCAGAATAAGAATGAAAGTACGATAGGGCTCTACCACGATTCGAACCCCTGAATCATCCTCGAGTTCGATCCGTTCCTGACACACGGTTATATTCTGGTACTTCACTTCCTCCTTGAAGCCCTTTTTTGCACCTTCGAATACCTCCTGGCCTGTTTCGCTGTCTTTGTATTCCAGAATGTAGATGTCATACCCGGCTGAGTATGTGCCCTTTATGCCTTCTCGGATCTTAAAGATATCTGAATTGGCAAAGGGATAGCTGTTAAACAACCCCAGATTTCCCTTGAAATATTTTACGCTCTGTACGTCCAGGCCCTCCAGAGGAAGGCGTGAGTACAATCCCGGCATTTCCCGAGGCGTTGGGATCTGTATTTTTTTGTCCACGGTCTTTGCGATTGCTTTGAGTCCATCGATAGTTTCCTTCTCTTCATCGAAACCTGTAATTGTGACCAGATATTGTCCCTTCCAAAAGTTCAGATAGTAGTCCTGGAGTTTACATCCGTATCCCACATCGAGTTCCTGCCCGCGTCCGGATGATTTGAAGGTATATATGCCATAGGCGCTGTAAGGAGTAGACATTTTGTACACTTCCAAGGAGGCAGATCTCCCATTCTTGCTCATGTAATCTTGGACGATAACCCGTTTGAATCCATACTCGTGATAGATCTCTGCACCCCCATTGATGTAGTAAAAAAGGTCCTCTCCCTTGTATTCTTCAAATTCGAGATTCCTCTCCCAGTTGTCGATCTCGCCGGCGGCGGGCAATAGAATACTAAGCCCTTCGTCTTCGCTTGATGAAACGTATCTCAAATCGAAAAACAGAATAAGACTCCATACCGTTACGAGCCAAAGAAAAATTTTTGCTTTTTTCATGATGTGCCCTTCGCCTCCTTTTCCCTCTGCTCGAGGAACTGAACGATCTTTGCACTCCCCGAAGGAAAGGGGTATTTTCTCATTCCTCGGAGGCTTACCCAGCGATGACCGTCTTTAGACAGGGATGGATCCCTTTTGAGTTGACATTTGAATGCGTGAAGTTTTACCTGGAATTGAGTGTAGGCGTGTTTCACTTCTGTCAAGAATTCGATCCCATCGATCTCTGTCGCCAATTCTTCCTTGATCTCCCGGCGAAGAGCGTGCTCTAGGGTTTCATCTTTCCGTTTTTTTCCACCGGGAAACTCCCAGAGGTCAGAGAGCAAACCCGTGGAGGGCCTTTTCTGGATCAAATATTTTCCCCCCTTTTCTATAACGCCGATAACGGCTTCGATCTTGCGGTAGCTTCTCCTTTGAGGTCGGGGGATGATTTCTTGTTCTCCCAAAGCAAAGGCCTTGCAGTACTCCTCGACCGGACAGAGCAGACAGAGAGGGTTTTTTGGCTTGCACACCAAAGACCCCAATTCCATAACCGCCTGATTAAAGGTCCCCATTTTTGCTGAAGGTATAAATGGTTCCATATGCTTTTGGATCTCTTTATCCACTTTGGGTGTGGATTCCTTTGTCAGCCCCATGATCCTCATCCATACCCGCCTCACATTAGCGTCGATAACAGGGAAAGATTTGTCATAAGCGATGCTAAGGACCGCTGCTGTCGTGTAGGGTCCAAAGCCCGGCAGTTTAATCAATTCCTCGTAATTTTCGGGAATTTTCCCCTTATATTCATCCAGAAGGATTCGGGCGGATCGGTGAAGGTTTTTGGCTCTCTGGTAGTATCCGAGGCCTTGCCAGACCTTGAGAACCTGCTGGAGGGGTGCAGCACTCAGAGTTTCGATATCGGGAAACTGAGACAGCCATTTTTTGTAATAGGGAATAACCACCAGGACGGTTGTCTGCTGCAACATAACCTCACTGATCCAGATCTTGTAGGGATCGTGTGTTTCTCTCCAAGGCAGTTTCCTGTGGTGCACAGCATACCACCCGAGCAGCTTCTTGGAAAATCCAGCCTTTCTGTCCACGTCCATTTTATTGTACGGGCTTGCGTCTTGTGGTTCAATATTTTTCACAGGAAGATAGCATTTACAAAACTGTGATGGCATGTCAACTCCTTGCGTTATTGAGTGATCCAATTGTATGGTGGAGAAAACCGTGAGAAGGGCTGGACGGGCATGGGACATCTCCTGAAGGGGGATGTGAGGGGAGCCCCCACGTCCGAGCGAAGTTTTCTCGCCGGGGAAACCGAGCGTGTTTTCGGACCATCAATTGGATCACTCGCAAAGTCTTCCATCACGGTTTTGGAAATGCTTCTCACAGGACTGTTCTTATAAAAAGCGAGGTATGCAGTGTCCTCCGAAAAGACTGTTCACCAAAGAGTCCGCTGGAGAAACGGTTTATACATTTTCTCCTCAAAACTTGACTTTCTAGCCTGGGTAAGATATTTTTCAAGAGAAAGCCGGGTTTTAGGTAATTTTGTGTGATTTATTGGAGGGTGATTTGTCCTCGTTTTTAGATAGATAAAACGGATATTTCTATCTATACGCTATGGAAAAAATCGGGAAATACAAAATCACGGGCGAGCTTGGCAAAGGAGCGATGGGCATCGTCTATAAAGCACTCGACCCTGATATCAACAGGGAAGTTGCCATCAAACTCATCCGCGTCGACGTCGTCTCTGAAGATTCCGAGAAGGATGAGGCCCACAAACGCTTTTTAAGAGAAGCCCAGTCCGCAGGAAATCTGGAGCATCCTAACATCATCACGATCTATGAAGTGGGCAAGGAAGACAACCAGACATTTATCGTCATGCAGTACGTGGATGGAGAAAGTTTAAAAGAAGCCATTGCTTCCGGGAAAAGGTATTCTCCTGTCGAAGTCTTAGATCTTATGACATGCCTGTGCGATGCTCTGGAATTTGCCCACAACAACAAGATCGTCCATAGGGATATAAAGCCAGGAAATATCTTGCTGGATAAACAGGAAAGGCCCTATCTCGTGGATTTTGGTGTGGCCCGCATTGAAATGTCGACAATGACCCAGTCCGGGACCATTGTGGGGACTCCGAGTTACATGGCACCAGAGCAGATTCAGGGGACCAGGGTGGATGCAAGGGCAGACATCTTCTCTCTGGGTGTGATCATCTATGAAATGTTGACAGGGAAGAGGCCTTTTGAGGGGGACCACATCACCACGATCGTTTACAAGATCATGAATGAGGAACCCACGAATATCATGGAGATGAAGAGAGACCTGCCTGAAGGATTTGAAAAGGTCATAAAAAGAGCTTTGGCAAAGGATCCGAACAAACGGTACCAAAGCTGTAAGGAATTGGCCGCAGATTTAAAGAAAATCGGGGTGTGGTCCGATCGAACGATCAGCTCGGGTTTACAGCGATCAGAAGTGCTCGGATTGCAAAAAAAAGGGAAAAATCGGCGTATCCTTGTTTATGCGGCATCTCTGATCATTCTTCTTTTGGGAGGCGCCGTCGGCGCATATTATCTTGTGCCGGATTTGAAAGAAAATTTCCCCCTCTTCAATAAAAAGAAAGAGATCGTTGTGGAGGCAGTGCCCCTTCCTAATCGAGATGTTAAGGATGTTTTGGATGTTTTTGATGAAGATTTAACCAAGTTAAAGCAGCTTGTCGATAAAGAGGATTATAACGCTGCGGTCAGCCTAGCAGAACAGATACTCGAGGAGGATACAAATAACGATAAGGTAAAATCATATCTGGAACTTGCAAAAACTAAAATCAATGAAAGAGCCGTTACCGCATTATTGAGAAGAGGAAAAAGTGACTACAATCAGGGCAATTATGAAAAGTGTCAGGAGACAATGCGTGAAGTCCTGAGGCAGGATTCAAATAACAGAGAGGCGAGGAGGTATCTCAATCTTTCTATTCAAAAAGCAGCAGAGGTGGAGATCAGGACGATCGTAGCCCGCCATAAGAAGGCCGAAGAGGACAAAGACCTCCTTACCCTTATTAGCGACATCGGATCGCCAACTCTAACCCGACAAAGAACAGCGGAAGCCCGGCTACTTTTCAACTCTTATGATGACATCCAGGCCTTTGTCTCGAAGGTCGATGTGCGTTTTACGAACAATAATCGTGCGGTTGTCACATATCCCTGTCTTGTTTCTGCAGTTCCCAAAGTAACAGGACGAAAGAAAGTTATATTTGAAGGCGATGTGACCATTACAATGGAAAAACAGGGAGATGTCTGGAAGATCGTAGGATATTCCAAAAAAAGCATATAATGGTGTTGTGTAAGATGAACAGAGACCGATCGCCGAACAAGAGTAAGGCTTTGGTTGTGGTGTTCCTTGCATTTTTGTTTCTAGGACAGGGGACAGGCCCGACAAAGCTAAAAGTAATTGTGGATGATGCCCGTGTGAATGAGACTCCCGAGATCAGAGGGCAAACACTTGCTCGGTTGTCGCTCAATGCGATCGTGGATGCGGAGTCCAAAGATGGCGAATGGTACAAAGTCTCATTGGAGCTCGAAGGAGTCAAGATCACGGGTTATATGCACGAAATCTTGGTCGAACCAGTGAGCGAGGAGGAGATCGCAGCGGCAGCCACAGAGGTGTTGCCGAGTTTGGAGAAGACTCAAGAAGAAATAATTGTAGAGATACAAACCACTATGGATGAGAGCAGGGAATTGATCCGTTCCGAACGAGATGTGGAGAGAGCGGTTGTCACTCTTAGGCCTCTGATCGCCAAAGCTTTCCGCGTGCAGGATGACCAAACACAGAGAGAGCTCGCCGCAGAAGTTTTCCTATGGATCGGGATGGGATACGCAGGGCTCGCGAATTATGAGCGCGCACTCGAAGAGATAACGAGTATGTTCGAGGTCGATTACCTGTATGCCAAAGAGATCACACGCAATATTTTCGATCCAAAAATCGTCAGCATTATCCAATTTGCCGAGAATGATTTTTTGGGCAACATTACAGAGTATTCCGTGACCATCTCCACAGATCCGGAAACAGCCCGGATCAGGATCAACGGTGAAGATAAGGGATTGAGCCCCGGAACATTTAAAGCGATGTCTCCTGTTGTCAAGATCGAGATATCAAAGGAGGGGTATAGATCTGTCAAGGATGAATTTTTTGTGACCCAGGATGACACCCAGAAACGGTATGCCCTCGAAGCCACTGGAAGGAATGTTCTGGTAAAATCCGAGCCTCAGGGGGCTAAGGTCTATTTGGACGGAAACGATACGGGAGAGCTCACCGATTGTACGCTTCCATTGATTACCTTCGGGAACCACACCATCGAAATTATCAAGGAAAGCTATCTAGGATGGACGCAGGAATTTACGCTTGAACCAAGCAGAGATCCTTTTTATGTAGATGCTGTTCTCACAGGAGCGTCCTATGAGTACCTTATTAAATGGGGTGGTGTGAACTCGCCTTTGCTCAAAAGCCCCCTAGGACTTACACTGGACGAAAACAACAATATTGTGGTCGTGGATGATGGCAAGAATAAGGTGCAGAAATTCACAACTGCCGGCAAACTCATTGCGACCTGGCAACCCAAGGGATCGCGCTATAGAGGGATAAAGGAGGCGTCTGATGTTGTCGTGGATCGCGAGGGCTATGTCTATGTCACGGATGTCAAGGGCCATAAGGTGTTTAAATTCGGGAGAAACGGCAGTTTTGTCAAGACATGGGGAAAGGAAGGAACGGAGAGGGAGGAATTGTTAAGGCCCACGGGAATTTCCGTCAACAGCAAGAATGAGATCTATGTGGTGGATTCGGGGAATATGCGGGTGAAGGTCTATTCTGACTTGGGCGTGCTCAAGAGTATTTTGGAGAAACCGAAAAATATGGGATTACCTGTCGATGTCGCTGTAGGGCCAGGAGATTACGTGTGGATCCTCGATAAGATCAGGGTCTACAAATATTCGCCGGAGGGGAAATTCCTCAGTTTATGGGGGCAGCGAGGTGTCAAGGACGGCGAGTTCGGGAATCCCAAGGCGATCGACGTCGATAAGTATGGCTTTGTCTACATCACTGATTCTGCCAATAAAAGGATTCAGAAGTTCGACGGGGATGGCAGATTCATCACCAAATGGGGAGAGGCAGGATCTGGAATCGGAAGGTTCAATCTTCCCACAGGTATCGCCGTGGATAAGGATGGACTTGTCTATATCACTGATACGACAAATCACAGGATCCAGGTGTTTCGAATAGCCAGTCAGGAAACGCAGTAATCCGGATGCTTGAGGATGGCAACGGCTGTTGCTGTGGAACCAGCATTTGTTTCCAAGATAGCGGAAGTTGTTCTCACTGTAACTGCTTGAGGATTAACTTGATACAGGTTGTTTTTTCCCTCTATGGTTGTTCTCTGTGATCCTTCTCTTATTTTAAACTCTTCCGGCCCTTCTTCTGTATCTGTTTTTGAAGATCTTTCTCTGTGTTTTCTAGAAGGTTTCCTGAATCTTTGGCACTGATCGAGCCTAAACCAAAACTTATGCTTATGGCAGGTTTTTTCTTTTTGTTCATTTGCTCGATATCACCAAAGATACGTTCTCTGACAACCTCCGCATTTTTTTTATCCGTATTCGGCATGAGAACGGCAAGTTCATTGACACCGTAACGGGCAACGATATCTACACGTCTGACATTCCTTTTCAGGGCTAATGCAAGTTCTTTTAACATTTGATCGCTTTGTTCATGTCCGATTTTCTCGGCGAGAGCCTTAAAATCATCTATGGTTACGATGAGCAGCGAAAGAGCTTTTTCATAACGTTTACATCTCTCCGTTTCTTTTTTGAGCTGTGTGTCGAAGTTTTTTCTTTTATAAACTCCGGTCAAGGAGTCCACATTATCCATATCTTTGAGGGCACTCAGGTAGTACACCTTTTCTATAGCTGTGGCCGCATACTCGACGATCGTTTTTAGGATGTTTAGATCCGCCGCCGTGTAAGCCTCGTTATTTTCTTTGTTGATCAACTGAATTGCCCCTATAACCTTATCAGTCACCACAAGGGGCGCCCCGATGGTGGTTTCCGCTGTAAAATCGATGTTCTTGGCAATGGTCTTGCTGAAGCGGTCGTCCTTAGCGACATTGGTGATAACATCAGCTTTTCCTTCGTTGACGATCCATCTGGATAATCCCTCGGTTTTCGGTAATCTCATTTCGCTGAGGTTGTCGGCGTTGCTTCCTCGCACAAGCTTGAAATAGAGCACATCCTCGTCTTTTTCCTTGAGTAATATGGCGTAAGTGACGGGAGAAAAAATTTCGCCTATCTTTTGCATGACCTGGTCCATAGCTTCGTCAATGGTCTTGGCTGCTGTCACTCCAATTTCAATATCGGCGAATGTTGAAAGCTCAACATATTCATCGATGTTGTCCATCTGTTTGTCCTTCTCCAT
This sequence comes from Candidatus Aminicenantota bacterium, assembly GCA_050115915.1. GTDB lineage: Bacteria > Acidobacteriota > Aminicenantia > Aminicenantales > Aminicenantaceae > WTAW01. The sequence goes on along the minus strand of JASFPP010000031.1, from coordinate 9,308 downwards.
TTTTGGTTTACCCCTTTGTGTTCTCTTTTTTTCTGGTAATCATAGATATATTTACCAAAACTAATAACACAGCAATCTGTCGATGTCAATGATACTCAATTCATGCGAGATTTCTCGTTTTTCTTCTTCCTTTGTACAAATTTAGGTATACTAACTGGAATAGGAAACAAAGAATGAAGTCTTCACGGTCGAGGTACACGATGGCATATACAAGGGTGGTGGACGATTTTAAATATGTAAATAGCATCAATATCTTCCCAAGGAGATAGGAGCCATGGAAAACATTAAAGAATTTTTGAAGGGATTACCCTTGTTCGAAGGTTTTTCCCCGGAAAAAATGGAAGAGCTTATCGAGCATTGTTATTTCAGAACCTGTGCGCCTGGGGAAGAGATCATTCAGATGGGACGACACGGTCAATTTCTCGGGATTATACTTACTGGAAGGGCCAAAGCCATAATCCCAAGCGAATCCGGAAAACGGATTAAGATCGGCGAGATCAAAGAGGGCGGATTTCTCGGGGAGACCTCGTTGCTTACGGGTGAGCCTACAAATGCCGATGTCATCGCTGAAGAAAAGTGTGAGCTTTTTCTTATTCCTCCGGAGAGTTTTACCAGGTATATCGCCATCAATCCTCATGCCGTCAGGGTGATGGCAAAGACGATCACGGATAGATTAAGGGCTCGTCAGCACAATGAAGAGGAGCAGAGGCGGATCGAAGCTTCCTGGCAGAATGTGCCAGACCCCTATGGATTAGGGCTTTCTACGGCAACGCCTCAAAAAATACTGGTGATAAACTGTGGAAGCTCTTCTCTGAAGTACAATTATTTCGATACGGAACGTCCATCGAACAATTGTGAGGGAATCGTGGAGAGGATCGGCCTCGACGCTTCACGCCTTGTCTCCAAACAGGGTCACAAGAAGAAATCCGAAGAATTAGGGAAAATAGGCTATGAGGAAGCCTTTAAAGCCATCATAGAGTCGTTAACGGATTCAGATGATGGTGTGATCCATAAGATGGAAGAGATCAGTGCGGTGGGGCATCGTGTGGTCCACGGGGGGAGTAAATACAGTCGTCCTGTCGTCATTGATGACGATGTGATCAAGGATATCGATGCGTATTCGCAGTTGGCGCCTCTACATAATCCCCCAAACCTTTTAGCGATAAAGCAAAGCATTCGCCTCTTGCCTGAAGTGCCTCAGATCGCTGTGTTTGATACCGGCTTTCATCAGAAGATGCCGCGTCATGCCTATCTCTATGGTCTCCCTTACGATTTGTATGAGGAGGACGGGATCCGTCGATACGGCTTTCACGGCATCTCCCACAATTATGTGGCTCTCCAGGCTGCCGCCTATTTAAAGCGGAATTACAGGGAAATGAAGATCATCACATGTCATTTGGGGAATGGGGCGTCTATCTGTGCCGTCGATCATGGGCGGTCAGTGGATACCACAATGGGTCTGACTCCTCTGGAAGGTTTGCTCATGGGGACGCGGTGCGGAGATATCGACCCATCCATGGCCATCCACCTGGCGAGAGAGAAGAATTTGTCTCTAGACGAAGTGGATGACATTTTGAATCGCCAGAGCGGACTTAAAGGCCTCTCGGGGATTTCGAGCGATTTTCGAGAGATCGAGGAGGAGGCCAATAAAGGTAATGAGAGAGCGTTGACCGCCATCCATGTCTTTTGTTATCGGATAAGAAAGTACATAGGCGCCTATGCCGCCGCTTTAGGAGGAGTGGATGCGGTCGTCTTTACCGGTGGGATCGGAGAGGGGAGTGCATGGGTGAGAGGTTTATCCTGTCAGGGGCTCGGAGTTATGGGCATTCACATAGATGCATTGTCGAATAAGAAAACACCCGATTCTCCCGATGAAGTGAGAGATATCTCCGAAGAGGCCTCTCCTGTCAAAGTTTTGGTTATCCCAACCAATGAAGGTCGTATGATCGCCAGGGAGACAATACGGACGTTGGAGCATGAAAATGCATCAGAGCTGATCAAGATCAAAAAAGAGAGGAAAATTCCTGTTGAGGTATCTGCTCACCATGTCCATTTATCCAAAGGTGATATTCATACACTTTTAGGCCCTGGTCAGGAGTTGACTCATCGGGCGGACCTTTCACAGCCAGGACAGTTCGCCTGCGAGGAAACGGTCAATCTCGTCGGTCCGAGGGGGCGTGTCGAGCGTGTGCGAGTTCTCGGCCCTGCGCGCGGCGAGACTCAAGTCGAGATATCTATGACGGAGGAGTTCAAACTTGGTGTAAAGGCGCCCATACGCGCCTCTGGAGTTCTCAAGGGCAGTCCAGGGATCACACTGGAGGGGCCCAGCGGGAAGGTCAACATCCCTCATGGTGTAATCTGTTCCCTTCGCCATATCCATATGTCTCCGGAGGATGCCCTTTCCTTCGGTGTGAGGGACAAGGATATTGTGAGCGTCCATGTCGAAGGGGAGAGGAAATTGATCTTCGGTGATGTTTTGGTTCGGGTCCATCCCGATTTTCGTCTCGCCATGCACATCGACACGGATGAAGCCAATGCAGCGAATATAACCACTGGAATGTCTGGAATTCTTGTGGGCGTTCAGGATCGAAGGTAGGCCGGCCTGTTTTCGCTAAGACACTTGACAACATCTATACTGCATGATAGTGATATAATTCATTTAAGCCGAGAGCCAGTTTAATGTCGTCTGATTTTACGATTACCCAATCACAGGAAACTCATTCGCTTCGTTCTGACGAGGACAGATCTCATTTTATGCTGAGGAACAACTCGCGGATAGCGGTTATTGGAGGTGGCCCATCCGGATCATTCTTTACCTATTTTCTCCTGGACTTGGCAGATAGGATGGATTTAAAGCTGCATGTTGATGTCTTCGAGAGTAGGGATTTCAACAGCCTGGGCCCCCCGGGTTGCAACATGTGTGGCGGAATCATTTCTGAGACATTGGTGCAGACTCTTGCCACAGAGGGGATCGAGCTCCCGCCTAATGTCGTTCAAAGAGGAGTCGATTCTTATTTCCTCCATATGGATGTGGGCAGTGTGAAAATTGAAACGCCCCTTCAAGAGATGAGGATTGCCGCCGTATACAGAGGTGGCGGACCTAAAAAAAGCACAAACCTCGACTGGGAAAGTTTTGACGGGTATCTATTGAAGTTGGCTCGAAACAGAGGTGCTCAACTGATCAATGACAGAGTCGTGGATGTAACCATTCCCAACGGCCTGCCAGAAATCAAGACACGGGGAGGAACAGTACACTCCTATGACCTGCTCGTCGTTGCTGTGGGAGTGAACTCACCGGCGCTCAAGCTTTTTCAGGATCTCAATTTTGGCTACAAACCTCCAAGAACAACAAAGACTTATATCTGTGAATATTATCTGGGCCATGAAGGAGTCGGACACAATTTGGGCAGTTCCATGCATACATTTTTGCTCAAGATCCCCAGACTCGAATTTGCAGCGGTCATTCCTAAGGGAAGCTATGCAACTGTGTGTATGCTGGGACATAAGATAGACAAGGACCTAGTACAGACCTTTCTGAACGATCCTGCCGTCAGGAAAAACTTCCCTCCGGACTGGGATTCTGCAAAAGGATCCTGTCAGTGTTCCCCGCGAATGAACCTCTCAGCGGCAAAAACTCCGTATGCCGAACGCATCGTATTCCTCGGTGATTGTGGCGTCAGCCGATTGTACAAGGATGGCATCGGTGCCGCGTACCGGACGGCAAAAGCAGCAGCAAAGACAGCCCTCTTCGAGGGAGTCTCGGCCGAGGATTTTAAGGATCATTTCTGGCCGACCTGCAAATCCTTGAAGAATGATAACGCCATGGGGAAACTCATCTTCCTCATCATAGATCAACTCCAGAAGGTCAAACTGACAAGGCAAACGATCTTGAGGATGGTGACAAAGGAACAGAACAGAGAGGGAAAAAAGCGGCGGATGAGTGCGGTGTTATGGGATATGTTCACCGGAAGCGCTCCTTACAAGGAGGTGTTTTTCCGGACGCTTCACCCACTCTTTTTAATGGATTTTATGCGGTGTTTCGCTGTCGAGCTCTGGCCATTCAAAAAGAGATCAACAAACGAGGAGGCGTCATGAAAGCTGCTGTCCTGGGCAAGGTGTATGGAGATGGTGATGTCATCGTACGCCAGGGGGAGCCGGGAGATTGTATGTTTGAGATCCTCGCAGGGACCGTTGAAGTGCTCCGGGAAAAAGATGGTCAAGAGACCTCCTTGGCCGTGTTGAGCAGAGGAGATTTTTTTGGAGAAATGGCTATCTTTGAGAGAGAGACGCGATCGGCGACCGTGAGAGCAATGGGAGAGGTGAGAGCCATAACCATAGATAAAAAGACTCTGTTGCGGAGGATAAGTGAAGATCCGTCCCTGGCATTCCGGATGATTGAAAAAATGGCCAACCGCATCAGGGAGCTTGATGTGGAGATCGAGCGCCTGAAAGCGGTTTTTTAATTTTGCGCATGCAGAATCAGCTCGCTTAGCTGAGCGATGCAGGAAATACTCAACTTCTGCCTGGACAATCAGCCGGATGTTTTGATATATTTCATATGGATTAAATAGGGGAAAATATGCCGCGTCTTCATGTGACTCTCAGTGATGGGAAAACTAAAGATTTTCCTTTAAAAAAACAGAAAGTCGTCATCGGTCGCAACGAGAACAATGATTTTGTCCTTCCCGATCCTCTCGCTTCTCGCCATCATGTGCAGATTAATAAAGAGAAAAAGGGATATGTTTTGAAAGACTTGGGAAGTCATAATGGGACCAAAGTCAACGGTAAGCTGATTCGAGAGGTGAGATTGAGGGAGCATGACGAGATTCAGATCGGACAATCCAAGCTTGTATTTCTGATCGCTGAGGATGCCGTTGTCGCAAAAAAAGAGGATTTCGTTTTGGCTGGAAAAGACGAGCAGGAGGATTGGCAGCAACAGACTATAAGAATCAATCCTCAAAAAAGCTGTCTTCAGGATTCTGGAGAATTATTGGCGACTATTGTACCCGGAAAACAGCAAGAAATTTTGGCGCGCTCTGCCCCTTCGTTTCGGAAAAAAGAAACACTTGATGCAGGTGCAGATATATCATCCTTAGAAAGAATGAATAAGGTCCTTTTTGTGCTCTATGAAGTGAGCAGACAGCTGAATTCCAGCCTGGATTTTAATGAACTCCTGAACAAAATCATGGACCTTCTCTTTATAGTCATCAATGCTGATTACGGCTCCCTCGTACTGCTCGATCATAAAGGAGGAGACGAGCTTGTTCCGGTTGTGATGAAATCAAGAGATGAAAGGCTGAAGGTAAAAGATGAGCTTAAAATCAGCCGGACGATTATCGACAAAGTTGTGAAAGATAAAGTTGCTCTACTCACTTCAGATGCCATGGAAGATTCTCGTTTGGCCGCAGCGGCGAGCATCGTATCCAAGGGGATTAGGTCTGCCATGTGTGCGCCTTTATGGGAGAAAGATGAGATTATCGGGGCCATCCAATTGAACAGCACACGGCTAGATAATTTATTCACGATGGACGATCTCGAACTCCTCAAAACGATTGGATGCCAGATGGCCATGATCATCGGGCAGGCCCGCCTGAATCAGCAAATTCGTGAAGAAGAGCATATGCGTGAACGCCTGGAGAGATTTCATTCACCTCAAGTGATCGAAATGATTATCAAGGGAAGTCACGAGGCCCAAGATAATTTAATGGAAGCGAAGGAACTAACGGCCACAATCCTCTTCACGGATATGGTTAATTTCACGACTTTGTCAGAAACGATGCATCCGCGGGAGATAAACCAACTTTTGAATCACTATTTTGCCCTGATGACCGATATTATATTTGAGCACAACGGCACCTTGGACAAATATATTGGTGACGGACTCATGGCCGTTTTTGGTGCACCCATGGAAAAAAAGGATGATGCAAAAAGAGCCGTGCAAGCCGCATTGGATATCAGGAAGGGTTTTCTGGAGATGATGGGAAAATCAGAATCCGGGATCAAGTTCGATATGCGTATAGGCTTGAACACAGGCCGAGTGGTCGCCGGGAATATCGGTTCACCGAAGAGGCTGGATTATACCGTTATCGGTGACCCGGTCAATACGGCCTCGAGATTGGAATCAATCGCCAAATCCAATCAGATTTTAATAGGCGAGGAGACATACAAGCAGATCAAGGGGAAAAAGTTCAATATCAAAAAGATCGGCCCCACAAAGCTCAAAGGAAAAAAGGAAGAAATTTTGGTGTATGAAGTTCTGGACTAGGGGACTTAGATTTTAGAACCGTTTATAAAGATGCTCTCGATCGAATCGGCTAAAGAGTTGTCTTGACAGGGGATTTTAGGTGTGATAATTTTGTATGAGTTTTTGTGTGTTGTGTTCTTAGTAAAGCCAGGGTAGTCATTAAGATTTTCCAGAATTGAGGGAAGCTTTTTGCACCAAAAAAATGCTTGTAGTGAAGAGTAATTTTAAGTTTTTATCCTATAAATACTATAGATAATCTATGATATTGTATTGGAGGAATTCCTATGGCACGTAGACGTTTTGTTATTGTTCTTATTATTGTTGCTGCTTTTATTGCAATGGCTGCTTTCCCGCCATCCCCTCAATATTGGGGGAAAATCGCAAGTAATGGTGCTAACTTAATCATAGGTCAAAATGTCAATATGGTATCTGGAAATACATACCCAGGGGGAGATCCGTATCTGCAGCGCCAGAATGAACCCTCTATTGCAGTCTCTACACGGAATCCTCTTCATCTTCTAGCAGGAGCAAATGATTATAGACCAGTGGATTTTCCTGATTCTGAAGGAGACTTACCCGGACAAGAACCCGGCACTCTAGCAAATAATGCGGATGCCTGGCTGGGAGTTTTTAAATCCTTTAATGGCGGCCAATCATGGACTAGCACTCTCCTCCCAGGATGCAAACACAATCCTTTGGATCCTGGGTCCTCTCCTCTCTACGGATTCAGTGCTGCAGCTGATCCTACTGTCCGTGCAGGTGCAAACGGTATGTTCTACTACAGCGGTATTGCCTTTGACCGGATAAAAAATGGAAGGAGTGTGCTTTTTATCGCAAGGTTTATAGATAACAATAATCTTGGTTACATAAATCTTAACAATCCTCAAGCAATGGATTCTGGAGCGGTTTTTGATTCCATAAAGTACATTGATACATCAATTATAGATGAGGGGACAAGTGGCCAGTTCGCAGATAAACCCTGGATAGCCGTTGATATTCCGAGGAATAATCATCCTCCAGTGTCCATAGGCGGACCTGATATCCCAGGGCAACAGATTCCAGCGCACAATATGTATATCATATATAGCATCTTCCTAGGGAGCGAGGCATCCAAGACTCACAATAAGATTCTCTTTGCCAGGTCTACCAACTGTGGGGCCACCTGGCAAGGTCCGATCAAGTTAAGTGAAGGCGAGCATGTCAATCAGGGAACGACTCTTGCTATTAGCCCCAAAGATGGAACTATATATGCTGCCTGGCGCAGGTTTGCATCGAATAATCAATCGGACGCCATCCTTGTGTGCAAATCCACAGATCAGGGGCAGAGCTTCACGAAGCCCATTGAGATTCCCTCATCTTATCCAATAGCTCCGTATGATCAATTCACAGATATTGACAGATTTCGTACCAGCGCTTTCCCCACTATGGCTGTAGATAGCAATGGTGTTGTGTATTTGGCATGGTCGGATAAAGGGCTAGCAGGATATTATGGTCGAATTGTCATGACGACTTCGATAGACGGAATATCATGGTCTAATCCGGCCCCTATCATTAATGATAATGAGGTGGGAAATCAAATTATGCCTTCCATGACTTATGGAGCTGGGAAACTCATGTTGACATGGTTCGATTCGCGCTTCAGTTTAGGAGGCCTTGAAAGCCCCATAGAGGACGATTATGACGCAAATGGATTGGCGACACAAAGGCATACAATGGATGTTTTTGTAGCTCGAGCAAATCCTTTAAATCCCGGTAATTGGAATCAATCAACAGTCCATACATTCTCCAACATTACAAAGGTCTCTCGGTATCTTTTCTCGGGTGAAGTCATAAATGGCCAAATTGTACTCCACCAGCTTCAGTCGAATCATCCGAATTATCCGATGTTCATGGGGGGAACCGTTCCTTTTCACGGTGATTATCTCGATATCACTCCATCACCCATGTTTTTGCCGATGGGGAATGGGATGTGGCGCTTCAATACGGGATACACTGGATTTGCAGGAAATACAGGATATGCACAAAGTGAAAACGTGGATTGGATTTTGGACCCTGCCAATTTTCATATTACTTGGACCGATAACCGCGATGTGAAACGACCTGATCCGGATAGATATGACTTATGGACAACGTATAATAAACCTGGGGGAAACGTAGATTGCGACGCGACAGGAATGAGAGACCAGAATGTTTACACGAGTCAGGTCTCTCATGAAGGTGTTATAATTGGCTCGCCGGGTAATACCAAGCCTTTCACAGCTGAGGATATATTCGATCCCAATACAGGAGTAACCATCCCAGTCGCCGATCAAGATAGAACATTTCTGATTTTTATTAAAAACTTGACGGATATTCCCACTCGATTCCTTCTAACTCTCTATCCTCCAATCGATCCCAATACGAATTTGCCGGCCCTTAATGCATCTTTCTGGCAGTTCGATCCGCCTCCTGCTGGCGGGGAGAAGCATGAAATCGTGGTGGATATCGATCCTTATTCCTCCATTACACTAACAGTCTTTGTCGATTGTGTTGATGCATCTCATCCCTATCGTCATGCGTCCTTAAAAGTTAAGGTCGAAGAGATCGGGAATTTCATTGAAGGAGAATGGACACCCGTTTCTGGCGGTTTTGCAGGATTTGTCCTTCTCAATCCCGATCCTGTCAATACAGCCATGATCGATTATAATTTTCAAGAAATTCACACTCCGGGTTTAGAAAGCTTCATCCCCGATGATTTATACGTTAGCTCTCCTTATTCTGATTTATTGGATATTCAGCTCTATGATCCCGAAGATCCGGGGATATATGATGTCAATCCCGATATCATTCACAATCCCCACATCAGAAGTCCTCACATAAGGAGCAATTCCCTCGTTAATCCTCATATCCGCTCGACGAACCTTGGAGATATAAACTTCGGAGATGTCTATGACCTTCAATGGAATTTTAGCAATAACGGAGATACAACATCCGCGTATTCATTTACTCCGTTCGGGGAACAACTTCCCGAACTCGGTGATCCAGAATATGTGGAATCGCAGCTTCTTATCTACCGAGTTTACAG
>JASFPP010000030.1:0-25517 GCA_050115915.1 Candidatus Aminicenantota bacterium | reverse complement strand
TCAGGATCTTTATGGTCGTTGTTTTCCCTGCTCCGTTGGGACCGATGAGTCCCATGATGGAGCCTTTGGGGATATCGAGAGAAATGCTGTCCAGGACAAATCCCTTGTAAACTTTCCTTAATTTGTTTATCTCAACGATGTGATTCATTCCTTTTCTCCTCAATTTCTCTGACGAGTGCAAAAATATCGCCTTTTTCGATGTCGAATTTTTCCGCAGTTTTTATAATTGCTGTGAGCCTATCTGAGATCTCGGCGAGTTTTTCTTCCCTGAGTTTTTCCTTGTTGATATCTGCCACATAAGATCCCAGACCAGGCCTGGTGATAATATAGCCCTCGTTCTCGAGGTCCGAATAGGCCCGCTTGGTCGTGATGATGCTGATTTTGAGCGCGATCGACAGCTCCCTGATCGAAGGAAGCTTATCTCCGGGCTTGAGTGTTTCGCTGGCGATCGCGTCCTTGATCTGATCCGTCACTTGCTTGTACATGGGATCGGGATTAAGAGGCGACAGGACTATGAACACAGGCGAGCTCCTCTTTGAAAAATTGTCTTCATCTTCCTCTTTGGTGTTCTTTGGCTTTGGCTGCCGCGTGCAGCTCACCCCAATAGACCGCAATCGCAATCGCTGTGCCAATCAGCCAGATAAACCAGGGAAGTTCGTTGAGAGATTGGAGTGAGGCTCCATAATCGATATTCCTCCTGACCAGCACAAATTCCATGAATAAAAAGGGGCCCACCATTAATACGATCAAGGTAAAGACTGAGATCTTCATAAAGGTGGAATATCCCCAACGGTAGATCGCGATATACATGCCTCCTGCGAGAGCGAGACTCAAGTTTCCGCAGATCAGCAGGAATATCCGGCCGAATGGCAACAGATAGGCATTGGCTTCCATGAACGACACCAGGAAAAAACTGTAGACACAGAGAAAAACTGTCGATGCCATAACTATTGCAAATTTTGAGGCAACAATATCGCGGTCTTTTATAGGCAGGTGTCTCATAAAGGGATAACCGTTGTTTTTTTCCTCCAATTTTTCCGATGTCATGACCGATACCAAAATGCAGTACATGAGCATTTGTCCGAGAAAAATCAGTATGTTTGTCGTGAGTGTTTTCCGGACGGTAAGCATATAGAAAGAGAGGAGTCCCATAAGCGGAACGGACAACAGGACGAACATAAATGAGTTTTTTTTCATTAAGGTCCACATTTTAGTCTCCATTAAGGTATTGTTTCTTAAGAGTTTTAATAGCCACAGACATTAGCAGGAAATAGAGAGCCAAACCAACAAATGTTACGACCACCCAGTTCAAGCTAACGACCCTTTCGATGATTGCCTGACGGCTGATGCCCAATCGTTTTAAGAGGAATATATTGATAGCAACGGGAGAGATAACGATCAAAAACCAGAATAAAATGACGAGTTTTCCGACTAAAGCGTATCCATAACGGAAGATGCCCAAGTAGAGCAGCGCAGTCAAAACGAGACAGATGTTAGCGTTGATGATCAAAAAAGCGCAGCTCGGGTTGAAGTAGCCGGGATCGGAAGATATCTTTGCAAAGGCCACACAGTGGAATCCTACATAGATTAGGTTAGTCAGGAAGACCAGCAAAAATTTTGAGACCACGATATCGGATGCTTTGATAGGTAGTGTCCGCAGAAATGCATAACCATTGGTTTTTTGCTCTAATTGTTCATGAATATAAATTGCACCCAGAACCACAAAAAACAGGTAGGGAGCCAGAGTGAACACGAAATTGAGTGTCAGAGGGTCGGGCCCGGTGAGACGGTCGTGGTTGAAGAGGGGAAAGACCAAGCCGACCGCAATCAATACATAAAGGATAAAGCTGAACGAGAATTTCTTCATAAGGCGGAACATATCTATTGTCCTTTGACGAGAGAAATGAGGATGTCGTCCAGACCCACGTTTTCGGTTTTGATATTTCCGCTGGTCAAACCTTGTGACAGTGAATCTTTGATCTCGAGATAGTTCCTGGTAATGCCCGATCCACCGAAGGCGTGGTCTTCGACCTGTTCCAGATTTTCGATCATTTTTGGATCCAGAGCCCCCTTGGAATAGTGGATCCTTTTCCAATTGGCCAAAAGGTCGTCTTTGGCGGCGGTGAGGGCGATCCGTCCGTTGATCATGTAGGTGATGGTATCTGCGATCCGGGCGATGTCGTCTGTGATGTGGGAGGAGATAAGCACGGATTTATCCCCGTTCTGTGTGATGGACTGCAGAAAATCCAGCACATCCCGCCGGATGATCGGGTCGAGCCCTGCGGTCGGCTCGTCCAGGATGATGAGATCGGGATTGTGTGAGAGGGCGATGGCCAAGGATAGTTTCACTCTCATGCCCTTCGAGAATTTCCGGATCATTTTTTTTCTCGGGATCTCGAATTCCTCGAGGAGCTCCTGGTAGCGTTTCCTATCCCAGGCGGTAAAAAAGTGGGAGACGAATTTCCCCGTCCAGTTGGCACTGCGGTGTTCGTAGAAAAACTGCTCTTCCCCCACATACCCGACGCGGTTTTTAATCTCTAGATCTTTGTCGATATGGTCCAGTCCAAGAACCTTGACCTCTCCGCCATCGGATTTGATCAGGTTCATGATGAGCTTGATGGTTGTGGTTTTTCCGGCGCCGTTAGGGCCTATCAATCCTGTGATGTATCCTTGGGGAACGTCCCAAGAAATATCATCCAGGACAAACTCTTCGTATTCTTTTCTCAAGTTTTGTATTTTGAGCACATTAGTCATCACTGAACTCCTTTTTTATCTTAAAGATGTTGGTTTCCTCCGATATTTTTTTTCCTTGGAATCCGTCATGTTTGGGCCGTTCAAGAAAAAAAGAGAAGGGCGAACACAAGGACGAGCACGATGATGAGTAAAACCTTAAATTTGATGAATCCTCTTCGCTTTTTCATTATTTGACTCCTTTTCCGCGGAGAGCAGTGAAAATATCGTCCGCAGAGATATCGTATCTGGCAGCCGCGTTGAGAATTTTCGTGAGCTCGGTGCGGATCTCTGCCAGTTTTTCGTCACGCAATTTTTCCCTGTTTATATCCACGACAAAAGAGCCGAGGCCGGAGCGTGTGAGGATGTAACCTTCGTTTTCGAGGTCGGCGTAGGCCCTTTTGATGGTGATCATGCTGATCTTCAGTTCCTTTGCCATTTCTCTGATCGACGGTAATTTCGTTTCTGGTATTAGTGTGCCGGAAGCGATCGCATCCTTGATCTGGTCGGTCACCTGCTTGTACATCGGGTCCGGATTCTGTGGTGCAATCACGATGAACATACCGTCTTTATCTCCTGGTGTACATATAAGATATACACAGTATACAAGCTATCCACACCGTTGTCAAGTTTTTTTTGAAAAAAAATGGGGTCAGGCACCTATTTCCAGGGGTAACAAAAATGTGGACCTGGCACCTATTTTATAGAGTTGTAGACTAGAGACCTGTTTGACTAAAAGAAAAACTCTGCGTGTAAAAGGTATAGATCTAGTCGAAAATGTCTTTATAATGCAAAAGATATCCCACTGTAAAAGCTGCAAAAACTAAGGAGAATCCGACAATATCGATCCGCGATAATTTTGTAATTCCAAAGACGAGCAGAGAGTCGAATATCCACATACCCATGGCAACCAGGGAAAAAACTAGACCGAATTTCCGGAGTTTCATCAGACCGATCGCGCCTATATACAGGAATGTCGACATGAGCAAATCAGGGATCACAAAAGCGTTGTAGACAGATTGACTCACTGGCATAGTTTTCGGAAATGGTTTGCCCAGAAGCTTTGCCACCCAGAAAATATCCGTTGCGATCGCCACGAAAAACATGACTACAGAGATCACGATAATGCCAAGTTGGATTCTCTTCACAGGTTTTTGCCTCCGCTTTCCTTACCTTGAGTTTAATCAAATCTTTAAAATTTTGCAAAATTAAAAAAAACACAATTGACATTAGCAGTCAAATAGAGAAGCCGTTTCCCAAACGATCAGCTCGGAGATCGGATCCTAGACCAAATTGCCTGCCCGCTTTTCGCATTTCTTCCACTGAAAATCGTGATCACTCCTGCTGGAGTGATTCGTCTATGCGCTTTCTGGGTTGAAAAAACTTTTTAAATGCGTGTTTTATATCCTCCAATATCTGGTAGCTAACCGGAACGAGGATCAGAGTGATGAAGGTCGCAAAGAGCACTCCGAAGGCTAGAGAAACAGCCATCGGAATCAGAAAACGGGCCTGCAGGCTGCGCTCAATCAACAAAGGAGTCAGACCGGCAAAAGTGGTGATTGATGTCAAGATGATGGGGCGAAAGCGCACCACGCCGGCTTCTCGGATGGCCATCTGGATATCCTCGCCCTTTTTTCTGAATCTGTTGATGAAATCCACCATCACCAGACTGTCGTTGACGACCACACCCGTCAAGGCCACAATGCCGAAGAAGGATAGTATAGTCAAGCTTATTCCCATGACTATATGGCCCCATATAGCTCCCACGATCCCAAAGGGGATAACCCCCATAACAAGCAGTGGCTGTCCATAGGAACGGAACGGGATGGCCAACAGGGCATAGATCACCAAAAGGGCAAGTAAAAATCCTCTGCGCAGGCTGGCGAGCGCTTCACGCTGATCCCTCTGTTCCCCCTCGAGCGCGTAGGATATGGTTGGATACTCAGCAAGCAGAGTTGGCAGGACATTTTTGGTGATGTCTGCTAATATCTCATTGGCATTTGCTTTTGTTTCGTCCACTTCAGCGGTGATATTCAGAGTGCGGCGTCTGTCTGTCCGCTGGATAAATGAATATCCCCGCCCAAGTGTAGCCTTAGCCGCCGCGGAAAAGGGGACAGCAATTCCTCCGGCTGTGCGGATCCGTTTATCCTCTAGATTCGCCAACGAGCGGCGCTCCTCGACAGGATATCTGACCATGACCCGGATCTCATCCCGGCCTCGCTGGATACGCTGCACTTCCTCTCCGTAAAATGCCTGACGCACCTGTCGTCCAAGGTCAGAGAGTGTTAGACCCAATGATTCAGCCACAGGAGTGATCTCCAGTTTAATCTCCTGTTTTCCCTCTCTGAAAGAGTCGGCCACATCATATACGCCAGGGTAATCTTTGATCTTTTCCTTGAGTTTTTCTGCCGCTTCGCGCAGAGCGATGTAATCCGCACTCGAAAGCTGAACATAGATCGGTGCCCCCGCTGTAAACAATGAGCTGGAAAACACAAGCTCCACGGCGTCGGGGATCGGCCCCGTCAATTCCCGCCAACGGTTGGCGATGACTGTGCTGCTGAGACGTCTCTCTTCAGATGGCGTGAGCTCGATATCGACTTCTCCTAGATGTGAGCCCGAAAAGGTGCTGCTGGCCGGGTCGGGTCCGCTTGCCCGGTTTAAGCTGGGCTGCTCTCCGATAGCAGCAAGAACATGACGAGCGATCGGGCGTCCCAGGTTGAATTCGTCCTCCAGCTTGAGAGCCGCTTCCTCCAAACGTTTAACGGAGTCAGCGGTTGTTTCGACTGGTGTTCCCAGGGACATAGTCAGTCGAGCCACCACATTGTCCGCATCGATCCGGGGTAGGAATACGAACTTGATCCATCCGCCACCGACCATACCGAGAGTTATGAAGAGAATGGCAATAAAACCGGAAAGCGTGATGTAGCGGAATTTCAAACCGAATTCCAAACTGGGCTTGTAGGCTTTGTCGATGAACCGCCGAAATCGTGTGTTGAAATTGGCCTGGAATCGCGCCCAGATCCCCCTCCAATCTTTAGAGGGGATTTCTTTGATCTTGAGATGAGAGAGATGAGAGGGCAGGATAATGAGTGATTCCAAGAGCGAAAATAGAAGAGTAAGAATTACGATGATGGGGATAAAACGCATAATCTTTCCGATCCCTCCTTCGACCATAAGGATTGGCCAGAAGGCTGCCACTGAGGTGAGCACAGCGAAAATGACAGGAACAGCCACACTTTTCAGCCCCTCAAGAGCCGCTTGAACGCCGGATTTCCCCTTTTCATATTCTGTAAAGATGCTTTCGCCGACCACAATGGCGTCGTCCACCACAATACCGATCACCAGTATAAAGGCAAAAAGCGATATCATGTTGATCGATACATCAAAGGTCGGCATCAACCAAAGGGCGCCGAGAAAGGATATGGGGATTCCTAAAGCAACCCAGAAAGCCAGGCGCAGTCGCAGAAACAGTGCCAACAACAGAAAAACGAGGATCAATCCGCTGCGCCCATTCTTGTAGAGCAGGTCTAACCGGCTTCTGAGGACTTCGGAATCATCGTTCCAAATCGTGAGTGTAATACCCTCTGGCATTTTCTTTTGGGTCTCCTCAACATACTTCTTGACAGCGCTGGCGACCTGGAGAGCATCCTCGTCGCCCACGCGAAAGACCTGGACAAGGGCCGAAGGGCTGCCGTCGAACCGGGCCGACTGGTCTGTTTCAGAAAACCCGTCCACAACTCTCGCCACATCTCCCACGAGCACCCGGCTCCCGTCGGGCCGTGTCCGTAAGATGATCTCTTCGAATTCCCGCCCGACATAAGCTTGTCCTTTTGTCCGGAGTAGGACCTCACCCCCTTGTGTTTTGATGGACCCGCCTGGCAGGTCGAGCGATGAGCGACGGATGGCCTGTGCTACTTCGTCGAATGTGAGATCGAAACGGCGAAGGGCTTGCTCGGACACCTCAATGGAGATCTCATAAGGTCTGACATTGGCAACTGCTGCCTGAGTGATCCCCGGTAAAAGGAGGATCTCCTCCCGGATTTTGTCGCTCAGAATCCGCAGGGTTTTTTCATCGGTGTTACCTGAGACCGCTACATTGATCACCTGCCGCCGGTTTAGAAGCTCCTGGATGATGGGTTTTTCGGTCTCCTCGGGAAATGTATCGATCGCATCCACCCGTGCTTTCACATCATCAAGGAGCTTTCTCACATCTGTGCCCGGCAAAAGCTCAATGGTGACAGTCCCCAAACCTTCCGATGCCCTTGCAGTGATCCGCTTGATCCCTTCGAGGCTCTGGATCTCTTCCTCGATGCGCACGCAAACCGCTTCTTCGACTTCTTCAGGAGCCGCTCCCAGGTAAGGTACGGTTACAGAGATCAGATCCGAAGAAAATTCCGGAAAAACTTCCTGTTTGATCCCGCTGAAGGTCAAGAGGCCGCTGGCGATGATCAGCACCATGATCAGGTTTGCGGCCACCGGATTTTTAGCGAACCAGTTGAGTGCATTCATAAAAAATTCTCCTCGTCGTCGGTGGGTGGCGGCGATGTCGCCTGTTCCTCCATCACGCGGACATGCATGCCGTCGACAACCGTTTCGAGGGGGGATAGACAGAGACGTTCGCCATCAGCGAGTCCGGAGCTCAAAACAACTGTTTCTGCATCAGCTTTGAGCACATCGACATCCCGAAAATGGAGACGATTTTCCCCGTTGATCACCAAGACACGCTCCTTGCCCCGCAGAGCCGATCGAGGAACCACTGCGACATTCTCGACAAACCGTCCCTTGATCTCTGCGTCCACAAACAGGCCGACGGCGAACGGAGGGCGGTTTCCTTCTTCGGGTTGTCTGTAGGGATTATTCACCCGAGCCACCAGTGTGACCATGCGAGTTCTGGGGTCGATCTCTCCCTCTATCCGGACGATTTTTCCTTCCCAAGCGTGCCGTTGCCCTGCATAATTGGCCTTTAGGGTCACATCTATATCGAGATCTGAGGGGTCTTGACCCCGATAGTCGATGCAACAATCGAGATACGCCATCTGGTCATCGGGGACAGGCAGCCGGACCTCTGCATAGTCAACAGCGTAGATGGTCGCTACCGGAATACCGGGACCCACATACTCTCCCAGGTCCACATTTTTCGATCGAACCCTTCCCTCGAATGGCGCTCTGATCCGGGTTCTTTCCAGATTGAGTTCCGCCTGTTTGAGTGCGGCTTCGGCAGCCTCCAAGGCTGCTCTCGCCTGGGCCAATTGGGGTTCACGTAAGACGAGTGGGTTGGGCTCTTCCCCCTCTCCCAGTTTTTCCCATTCCTCACGAGCCACACTGGCCTCCCCCTCTTCCTGGGCTAGGCGGAGTTTGGCCTGGGCGACTTCGGCCTTCAAGCGAGAGATGGCGAACTCATAATCTCGCGGATCGACCCTGATGAGCACCTCTCCTCTCGCAAAAAAACCTCCCCGTGCGAAAGCGGGAGATACTGCGATCACCTGTCCTGCCACTTGAGAAAAAAGCTCGCTCTCGGTCCTCGGGCTCACCGTTCCCTGGGAGTTAACGACGAGTTGGACATCCTGGAGCCTGATCGTCTGTGCACGTACAAGTGGCGGAGGGAATGTCACTTCTTTTTTTTCGATCTTAGGGCGGGACTTGATCATGATGAATGCCCCGATGATCCCGATACAGAGGATCCCTATCGGATAGAGAAATCGTGCTTTTTTATTCATTGGAGTGAATCTCCTTTTTTAGCCGATGTTTGTAAGCGGGCAACTTCCATGAAGTCGCCCCCAAGGGCCAAATAGAGGTCCACACGGTTATCCAACCGTGCGCGCTGAACACCGATGAGCTGGCTCTCTGAGAGAAAGGCTCTCCGCTGTGCCTCCAGGACCTCTATGAGGTTAGTGAGTCCGCGGGCATACCGGTCATCGGCCAAGTCTCTCGCCGCAAGAGACTGTTCTGTAGCAGTGCGAAGGGCCTCCTCTCTCTCGGCCAGGAATTTTTCTGCGGCGAGGGCGATCTCCACCTCTGCATACGCGTTTAGAACAGTTGTTGCATAGAGCGCTAGACTTTCCAACTCACGCGATCGCGCCAGGTCGACTCCTGCCCGCAATCGTCCGCCCTGGAAGATCGGTTGGAGCAGGTTCCCCACGAGATTCCAGACAGAGTAGTCTCCGTTGAGGAGGTTTTTGAACTCATCGGTGGATGTGCCCGTAGAGCCAGTGAGGCTTATCCGCGGGTAAAGGGCCCTTTGAGACTCGATGACCCGTGCATAAGACGCTGCCAGACGTTTCTCGGCGGCTACAAGATCAGGTCTTTTACGAACAATATCCGCAGGCATCCCAGCAGGAACATCCTCTTCGATTGTGGGCAGTTTTTCACTCAGCTCAAATTGCCCGGAAGGATAACGCCCCAGCAAAGTATCCAGTTGTTTTTTGATCTGTTGCAGTTGATTCTGCCACAAAAGAAGATTGGCTTCTGCAGAGGCCACATTGGATTCTGAGAGCCGGACATCGAGCGAAGGCCTGAGACCGAGGCGATACCGGCGGTGCACCTGCTCGTTTGTGGTTTTATAATTTTTTACAGTCGCTTCGGACAGTCTCAACTGTTCCATGATCTCGATGGCGGCAAACCAAGCTTTTACTGTCTGTCCGATGAAGGAAAGTTGGTAGCCGTGAAATTCGGCTTCCGTCGCCTGGAAATCTGCCAAAGCTGCGGATTTGGCCGCACGAATACGGCCCCATAGGTCGATCTCCCAGCTCATGTTCAAAGAAATGCCGAACAGGTTCGATGTGAAGCTCTGGACTTCTTCAGCACTGCCGCCGAAGGGAAATCCGACAAAATTCCTCTTTTGTCTTGAGACATTCGAATTGCCGCTCACTTGGGGGTACAGGTCGGCGCCGGCGATACGTGCCAATGCCGCCGCCGCATCCAGCCGTGTTGCCGCAGCTTTGAGGTCGTAATTTTCTCTCAGAACGATATCGATCAGCTGATTCAACCGGGGGTCATTGAACCGAGTCCACCATCGGGACAGTTCTCCCTCTGCGGTCGCTTCTGTCGATATCCATTTCTGCGGGACGTCGATATCGAGATCCGGAGGCTTTTCAAGCTTGGGAACGCACGAGATCACGAAAAATAAAGTAGCCAAACAACCAATCAGTTTTTTCATGACAATCCCATCCCTTAAATTTGAGATTTTGCTCAGGATTATCTTATTCAATCCTGGCTATTTTATCAATTATCACTTCCTCGATGTATTGCATAAAGTGTGTTTTTTCTGTGGCGAAGGTTTTGATTGTTTTGTGGTCATTTGATTGACATACAAGAATTTTTTTTCTAAGTCCCTGACTTTTTTTGCTCGAGATGGTATGTTACTGAAAAGAAAATTTGAAGACGGAGAAGACAATGAAAGAAAAGGGGTTTGTCATTTTGGTTTTTTTGGGTTTTGCTGTTGCGATATGCAGTGTTCTCTTTTCACAGGAGAACCCGGATAAGGTCGAGCTCATAATGCAAGAGGTCGAAAAAAGCGTTACTCTTTCTGATCCAGCCGAGTTTGAGGCTTTCGTGGATGGGATCATGGCCGTACACATGAAAGACAACCATATTGCCGGAGCCACCTTTTCCTGTGTGAAGGATGGGGAAATATTCCTGATTAAAGGGTACGGTTACGCGGATGTGGCAAAAAGGAAGACGGTCGATCCTGAGAAAACGATGTTTCGTCCTGGTTCCGTCTCGAAGCTCATCACCTGGACCGCCGTGATGCAGCTCGTCGAGCAGGGCAAAATCGATCTCGAAGCGGACATAAACACCTACCTTGAAGATTTCAAAATTCCTGAGACTTTCCCCAAGCCCATCACAATGAAACATCTGATGACGCACACTCCAGGGTTTGAGGAAAAAGCGACAGGGATGGCTGCACGCACAGTGGATGACCTTATGCCTATCGGTGAATTTCTGAAAAAATACATGCCGGCCAGGATTCGTCCTCCGGGAGTGATAACCTCTTATTCCAACTACGGGACAGCGCTCGCCGGCTACATTGTGGAGGTTGTCTCCGGCCTTCCATTCGAAACCTATGTCAAAGACTATATCTTTAATCCTTTGAGAATGACTCACAGCACATTCGTTCAGCCTCTCCCCGCCGATCTGGCTGAACATATGTCTGTGGGGTACAAATTCGAAAATGGGATTTTTAAAGCCGATGAGTTCGAACTCATCCACGGGATGACTCCTGCTGGCTCCATGAGTGCCTCGGGTACGGATATGGCGCGCTTCATGATTGCCCATCTCGAGAAGGGGCGATTCGGAGAGATCAGAATTCTCGAAGAGGATACAGCAAAACTCATACACACACAGCTTTTTGCGCACGATCCTCATGTTCTCGGCAACGCACATGGATTCTGGGAGATGAAATATAACAATGTATATGCCCAGGAACACGGAGGAGACACGCTGCTGTTCCATTCATTCCTTGTGCTGCTTTTGGATCACAACATAGGATTTTTCGTCTCCTACAACAGTGTGGGAGCGGGCGGGCCAGCCCGTATTCAACTCATCGAAGCGATCCTGGACCGGTACTATCCGATAGAGATTAAAGCCGACCTCACACCTCCATCGGATTTTAAAAAAAGGGCCAAGAGATTCACCGGTACCTATCTCCGGGCTCGAACGAATAGCTCCACATATGAAAAGATCGCCAACTTTTTTATGACGATCAAAGTAAACGCAACTGAGGAGGGGACCCTTCTCATCCCAGCCAGCGGAGCTGGAGCACGGCAGTATGTGGAGGTCGAGCCCCTGGTTTTCCACCAAATCGACGGACAAAACAGCGTTGTCTTCCGTGAGGATGAACAAGGACACATCACCCATCTTTTTTTCGGACACAATCCCTACGGTGCCGCTATAAAACTCCCGTGGTATAAAACACCTTCGGTTCATATCACGATTCTTGTGATCATTTTACTTGTGTTTGTTTCTGTTGTGAGATGGCCCTTAAGCGCGCTCGCTCGTAAGATCTGCAGATCCAAAGAAAAAGTATCCGCCGCTCCGAGGTCGGTCAGGTGGACGGCAGGGATAATGGTGACGCTTTTTATTGTTTTTCTGATCGGATTGCTTCTCGTTTTTAAGGATCCCTTCGAGGTTATGTTCGGCGTTCCTGGCGCATTGAAGTTACTGCTAGCCCTTCCACTCATTGCTGGCGTTTTAGCTGTTGTTGTGTTGTTCCTCACACTTTGGGTATGGATCAAGGGGTACTGGACGGTCTGTGCGCGGGTGCATTACACCTTGGTGTTTCTCGCCGCTGTCGCTTTCCTTTGGTTTTTGTATTACTGGAATCTTCTGGGCTTCCAGTATTGATATAATTATTCATCAGAGCTACCGCTAATGATGCATGATGAAAATTTTTTGAAATGGAGGGAGATATAATGACTCATATTTCGAAAAAGATTCCCATAATTTTATGTATTCTAGCGCTTGCGTTTGTGTTTTCTGTATCCCCAACGGGTCTGAATGGTACCCAGAAGTCAAAAGAGTTAGAAAGAGTCGAGAATTCGATCCAGGTGTTCAAAGAGCTGGTGGATCTCCCTGAAGAAGAAATCCCGCCTGCCCTCTTATCCCGAGCTCAAGCCATTGCTGTTATCCCTGGATTTTGGAATGCAGCCTGGGTTATCGGGGGCCGCCACGGAAAGGGTGTCATCATGGTGAGGAAGGGTCCGAAAAACTGGAGTTATCCCTCCTTTATCAGCATGACTGGCGGAAGCCTGGGTTTTCAGATCGGCATACAAAGGGCGGATATCATCCTCGTCTTCAAGGATAAAAAAAGCGTGAAGACCATTGCCGACGGCAAGTTCACTTTGGGCGCTGGCGTGAGCGTTGTTGCTGGGCCGGTTGGACGCAGGGCGGAGGCAGATACGGACATCCAATTCGAGGCTGAGATCTATTCCTACTCGAAAAGCAAAGGACTTTTTGCGGGGATCTCCATTGAGGGAACATCTTTATCCATGGATACAGATGCCAACGCTAAATTCTACCGCAGCTTCGAACTTACGGCGGAGGAGATTTTATCGAAGGATAGTATCGAAACCCCTATTTTGGAATCAGAATTAACCGCCGCCAAAGAATTGATCCAGATCGTGACACATTTCGCCCGCTGAATCTTATCTAACGATTCTCCGCCAGCCAGAGAAACCGTAAGGGGAGTTTCAAGGAAATATGCCCAGTGAATTGGCATAGGATCTCAAGAATCTATCACTGAAGAGAATGGAGCCGGGTTTCGAAAACCCGTCTGGTCTGTGAATTTAGAGACGCATAAGATAAGGCTTTGCGGTACACGGCCTTCGCCTCCCTGAATTTTTTCTGATTTTCATAAATCTCACCCAGGAGCATATAAGCATCGGTGTAAAAGATGCGGCGCTCGACGATCTTTTCCAAAGCCTCAACAGCGCGGGATGTTTGTCCTTTCTGGTTCAGATAGTAGGCATAAGT
The DNA here is from genome assembly GCA_050115915.1 of Candidatus Aminicenantota bacterium. Lineage (GTDB taxonomy): Bacteria > Acidobacteriota > Aminicenantia > Aminicenantales > Aminicenantaceae > WTAW01. Next base: position 12,317 of record JASFPP010000030.1, on the reverse strand, counting down.
ATAGGAATATTTTGGTATACGAGGGCGTAACTCGACTGCCTTTTGACACCACTTGATGGCCTCATCGATATCTGTAGCACCGTAGAGTACACCCAGATTGTGTGCGGCCTCCGCCATTTTAGGATCATTTCTAAAGGCAAAGTACAGGTATTCTTTGGCTGCGTCTAACCTGTTTATTTGGGCAAGCAGTAATCCCATGTTAAAGCTCGCGATGGGATTATCCGGGTCGATTTTCAGAGCCTGCCGGAGAACATCCTCTGCTTTGTCAAGTTTTCCTAGCCGGGCGTTGGCGATTGAGGCATTGACGAGAACAAGCACGCTTTCTGGTCGAAACTTCAACGCGAGTTCATAGGATGCAATGGCGTGTTTTGTTTTTCCTCTTTCCATGTAAAAGTTGCCCAAATTATAGTGGGAGGAAAAATTGTCGGCTTGGCTTTTCATTGACCTTTCAAACTCGTCCAAGGCTACCTCAAGGTCGTTGCGGGCGTTTGGAGGAAGATTCTCCCGAGGAAAACCCGCAAGAGCAGAGGCGGCACGGATACGGACCAATCGATATTTATCTCGTGTCGAATCGAGCAGTGCCTCAACAGAGTCAAGAGAATAATGTCCGACCAAAGCGCTCGCTGCACTACTGCGTACAAGAGGCGAGGGATCCTTGAGGGATCGGATGATTACTGGCCATTTGTCCTCCAAGTGGACGGCACTCAAGAGGCGCATGAGCGAGTTGGCATAAATATCGTCTCGGTCGGGATTTTGTAAATATGCAAGAATTTCTGAGAGACGGTTCCAGTCGTTTTTTCGTGCGGAGTCGAGAAGACCGGCGCGGTAAAGATAAGGTTTTTGATAATCCTCATTGTGCCATTTGAGAACCCATTCATTGGCCCAGGCCGCATCTTTATCGATATGACAGATATTGCATGCGTTCGGGGAATTATAGACGATGGAAGTGGCTGGCGTTGGCGGAAGCATAGAGTGATCGCTGCGGATCATACGCGCAAATTCGGTTTTGGGCATATGGCAGGCAATGCACTCGCTTCCTTTACTGGAAGTTTCATGGTGGGAATGAGCACCGACATCCTTGACTCGCTCCTCATGACAGGGCAGACATGAGTTGTTTGGAACGGCCCCATGGCGGAAACGCCCGCTTGATGTGTGACAATGCAGGCAATCGAGCTGACCTGATTTGACGCAGGGACTCATCATCCATAGAGTGTAGGTGTAATTCTCTCCCAAGTCTCTGCCATCCGGATAAAAATCGGGATGCTCCAGAGTTATCAGATCGAAATGGTCGAAATACAGCTCCCCCGGTTGAAATGTATCTGTGAGAGGAATCATTTTTGCGTGGCAGGGCACACAGGCTGTATCCGTTTGGTGGGCGGTGTAGCCATTTTTTTGCGTAATAACGACTAGCTTGAAATCTTGGAGCTTTTGGCCTTCGGGGAGATCCTCACATATCCGGATGTGTTCGGCGGCAGATCCGTGGCATGTTTCGCAGTTGATCCCGGGCTCGAACCATGTCGTGTGATAGGTATCGGTTTTGAGATCATAGTTTTTCTCGATCTGGCTGACATGGCATCCATAGCAGGAGGTGTTGAACGTGTAAGCCCGGTCTGTCCAGTGAAGAGGTTCGTCCACCATATCTATAAAATGGCGCACACTACTCAAAGTTGTGTCGAACCATTCCTGCTTCCTCACATCGTAGGCGATTGGAAGTGTTTGCAGGCGTCCTCTTTCCATGGGCGTCAGGAAGTAGAACACATTTTTGCCCCCCATAGCATGTGTGATCCTGTACTTTTTCTCACCCTCAGGACCTAACTCGGCGATCCATCCTGAATTTTCCTTAATTTTATAAGAGTAGCTGTATCCGTTAATTTTGATTTCTGCGGCGAGGGGCGTAAGTTGCCTTCTCTCCAGCTCAGTTGTAAACTCTTGCATTGCCAAGCCGTGATGTGAGGTTGCCCAAAGTTCGTAGAATTTCTCATGGCACCCTCTGCAGCTCAGTGATCCTTTATAACGATCTCCCTCTGATTGGGCTTGTGTCTTTTGGTCCATATCTTCAGTACTTTTTTGGCAATACATATTCCCCAGGACTGGTGTTAGAAACATCCCCATCAATACCGCTTGGAACACCAAGGATCTGTATTTCATTTGAGTTCAGACAAACTGAAATGCTGAAAACTTCTATTCACATACAGAGTTCAAAATTTCAAGGAGAGATTTGTCAAGAATATGAGATCGTTCTTCTTTATATCTTCGCCAACGGGGAGGCTTTCGTATTTGTCTATCAAAGAGAGTTTGAGAGCCCATCCTTTGGCAATCGCAGCAGAAAGACTCATTTCTAGCCGAACGAAGTAGTTGTTCAACTGAGCGAAGTTGGAATTGATCGTAAAGTTTTGAAGGAATTCTGCCGTTGGAGAGATCTTCCAAATAAATTCGTTTCCCATCATGAGAGCGTTGAAATAGTCCTTTTCTCCGCTGTCCTCAAACTTTGTGAATACTCCTGAAATACCGCTTTTCAGAGAGACCTCGGCAGTATCTGATCGAATAATTGTATAACCCATCCCGAGATGAGGTATTATCCTGTAGGTATAATTTTTAAATTTATCCTGCAAAACGGTGATTTCGATCAGAGAGAAAAGCTTTGCTGTGTGTGTCCATTTGGCAGTACTTGTCACTTCTATGCTTTCGGAGTTCTTTGTTTCGGCTGTTCGTCCCAGAAGGTAGCTGCCTCTGTTGGCCCATTCGATGGTTTTTGTCAAAAGTTTCTCTGCCGTAAAACTCAAAGATATATTTGTTGTGTTCGAGTTGCCTCTTGCCAGGGCAATACCCAGGGAGACATCTCCGTTCCAACCCCTCGGTCTATTTTCCTCTTCCTGGGCAGAAGCACAGGTGAAAACAAAAAAAATACAATAGAAAAAGGCAAGGCAGCTTCTTTTGAATTTGTTTTTCGTTTGGTGTTTCCGCATGTGTCTCCGAGTTTTTATCTGTATTTTATGCAGCTAAAAACGATAATTCAATCGAAGAATGGATAAAATGGCTAAAAAAATGCATATTACCTGGAGTCTCGGTTCCTAAAATCCCCCATCAGTCTGTTGCTCGATATCATCCAATGGTTTGCGATGTTTTGATTACGCTCAACTTCTGTGCTATATAAAGAACATAATCCTTATTTCAGAAGAGGGATTGAAAGAGAATTCACCATGAATATTCCCCGTCGGGATTTTCTGAAAAAATATATTTTATCTGTGGCCGGCCTCGCTATCTCTTGTTGTTTAACGCCTAAAGATCAAGTGTTTTCTTCTTTTGAAGATTCCGTCCCCTACGGCTATGGGCTGCTAAAAAAGGATAGAAAAAAAGTCCTCGACCTCCCTGCAGGCTTTTCCTATCAGATCATATCCAAGGCCGGTGATAAAATGGATGATGGATTTTATGTGCCCTATCTTGCGGACGGGATGGGCGCCTTTGAGGGACCTGATGGATTGACAATTATCCTCCGCAATCATGAGATTCATTTTGAAAATCCCGATTGGGTCGGGGCCTTCAAGGGTAAAAAAATGCTCTGGGAGAAGCTGGATGAAGAACTGATCTTCGATACTTATCCTGATGGGAGGCCCTTATTGGGTGCTGTCACAACCCTTGTTTACGACACCAAGAAGAAAAGACTCAAAAGCCAGCATCTCAGTCTAGTTGGAACGGTAAACAATTGCTCAGGGGGACCTACGCCCTGGGGGACTTGGATCTCTTGTGAAGAGAATTGTCAGAATGCGGGAGATGTCTGTTTGCTGAATCACGGATACGCTTTTGAGATACCGGTTTCCATCGAGCCTAAGATTGCTAAGCCGGTTCCTTTAAAAGCAATGGGTCGTTTTACACGCGAAGGTATTGCTGTCGATCCAAAAACAAATGTGATTTTTCAAACGGAAGATAAAACGGATAGCCTTTTATACAGATTTATACCCAAAAAACCAGGAGCTCTGCTTGAAGGAGGACGGTTGCAATGCCTTGCTGTTGTCGGAAAGCCCCAATTGGACACGAGGAATTGGAAGGTTCAGACAATTCAACCCGGAACCACTTTTGATGTCTATTGGATCGATCTGGATAATCCCGAGTCTCAAGAGGACGATCTTCGTCTCAGGGGTTTTGATAAAGGTGCAGCCCGCTTTGCGAGCGGAGAAGGTATCTTTTACCATGGAGAGGCGGCTTACTTTACGTGTACCAATGGGGGCACAGATGCGAAAGGCCAAATATGGAGATATTTTCCTAGCCCCTACGAAGGAACACCGCAGGAAAAAGACTCCCCTGGTCGGTTAGAATTATTCGTCGAACCTAACGACCCGGAGATCCTCGATCATCCCGATCAACTCGCCGTGGCTCCTTGGGGTGACATTTTTGTCTGTGAAGATGGGGATAAACAACAATACGTAGTCGGAATCACGCAGAAAAAACAATTTTACAAGTTCGCATTGAATGCATTGGATGATTCTGAATTGACGGGCGTTTGGTTTTCCCCAGATGAGACGATAATGTTTTTAAACAATCTGAAATCAGGTTTGACATTCGCCATAACCGGCCCCTGGAAAAAATAAAGGAGCCGGGTTTTCTTAGCCGCGGCTCCTTGTAGGATTTAGGTCACATTTAAGAGCTTTGCCCTTGAGTGGTCCTCAATCCTAATGAGTGATTCGGACGATGTTTGTTCTCAGTTTCCTTTAATTTTTTCGGCTTTTTTCTTGATCAATTCCTTTTCTTTTTCGAGGGCGAGGTGTTTTTCCTTGATCTTCTTTTTCAATTCTGGATCGTCGGTTTTTTCGTACTTCGCTTTTAGCTCTTTCTGCATCATCTCTATCTTTTTGTACTTTGCCTTGAGCTCGGAGAGCTCTCCATCCTCGACGTGTTCTGCTTTTTTAACTTTTTTTACTGCGTAGGTTTTCTCGAGTTGAGCAAGCTTTTGCTTGATCTTCTCTTTCTTTTCAGGGTCGTCGGTTTTCTCGTAGGCAGCTTTCAGCTCTTTCACAACCGCTATGTACTCTTCTTTAGACATCTCTCCGTCTTTCTTCTTCACCTTGACCCACCCGTTGTTCTCTTTCCACTCGGCGATCTTAGCGAGCTTGGCCTTGATCTTTTCTTTTTTCGCGGGATCGTCTGTTTCCTTGTACATTGCTTTCAGCTTCGCTTCTTTTTTTAGAATCTCTTCGACCTTCTTCTGTTTCTCCAGCTGTTTCTTCTTGGTTGCCTCATCCGCTGTTTGATCTGAGGGCTGGCTAATGGTGCCTGGTTGGGCAACCACCGCCTCATCTGTAGGTTGAGTGGACACCGGCTTTGCATCTGCAAATGCCAGCACGAGAAGAGCGACCACAGGAATAATCAGCAAAAACTTGAGTTTCGCCCTTCCATTGGATTTAATCTTCGCCATCATGGTTATCCTCCTTTTGATTAGCGACTGGCTAAAATTGTTTGTGAACTCAAACATGTTTAGCCCCACATGCTGCTCGAAGATGAGCAGTTGATACTTGGCCCTGCTGCAGCCCTGCGCAATGACTGCATGATCGGCCAGGTACTCATGTGTCTCCTTTAGTGATTTCTTGTATGGCCATACAAAAGGATTGAACCATTGGACTATGGTTAGCAATTCCATTAGGAGCAGATCTATAGAATGATACTGCTTGATATGCGTCATCTCATGAGTGAAAATCCTCTCGAACCCATGATCCGTGATGTCGGCATTGCTGATAAATAAAAAATTAAAGAATGAAAAAGGGGCGGTTTCGGTGTCTATGACGACCACTTTGACGCCGTCGTAAACATGGTATCCATACTTTTTGACGAGGAGCAGGATCTGTATCAAGCGGAGTATAAAGCGAAGGAGGAGAAAGGCGGCACCGATAAGAAAACCGAACCAGAGAATATCGGATATGCTGAAGAGTTGGCCTTGAGCGATTGCTGTGTTGCCGGTCATATAGGTCTCCTCGGTGATAACTTCTGACCGGATGGGTGATGTGATATTGATCAGAGGGATAATAAATGATACCGGTATCGACAAAAGCAAGAAAAATCGGATGAATTTGAAAAACGTTTCTTTTTTGAGGAATACCCAGTAGATGAAATAAAATATGGCCAGGCATACCCCGGATTCTAAGAGATATTGAATCGATTCACTCATTTTCGTCCCTTTTTTGTTTTTTTATCTCTTCGATGATCATTTTTTTGATCTCCTCCAACTCTTCGAGACTCATATCTTTGTCTTTAGTGAAGAAGGAGACCATTTCGGAGTAAGAATCGCTGAAATAGTTGCTGACAAAGCTCTTAAGATAAGCTTTAGTATATTCTTCTTTCTTTATAGCAGGAAAATACTCATGGGAATTGCCATAAGGTTTATGGGCGACAAATCCCTTTTTTTCCAGAATACGGACTATGGTCGAGATGGTGTTGTAGGCAGGCTTTGGGGCGGGAAGATGTTCGATGATATCCTTGACGAAGCCCCTTTCGATATCCCATAAAATATGCATGATCTGTTCTTCGGCTTTTGTGAGTTGTTTCATGGCAATTCCAATATACAACTAATCATTTAGTTTGTCAACTAAAAACTTAGTTAATAGTATAATTTTTCATTTTTTTTGTTCCATTCAAAAAAATGCGCAGTAGTGGACATCTCCAAGAATATAGTACGTATAAAAATTGATTGTGTTATATCCTATACGCCCTTTCCGGGACACATCTCTAGATCCGCAATCAGAGCGTAACAAGTAACGCTTTTTAGTGTCTCATCTGTGTGGTATAGAAAACCGTGAGAAGGGCTGGATGGGCATGGTACATTTCCCGAAGGGAGATGTGAGGGAAGCCCGGATCCGAGCTAAGTTTCCACGCTGGGGAAACTTAGCGCGTTTTCGAACCACCAGATGAGACACTCGTTTTTCACTAATCATGGATTTGGAAATGTATCCCCTTTAGCCAATGTCCTTGACGGGCCTGTGTTATTTTGATAAGAATTAAAATTTCTTAAAGGGAGTAAAAACAAAATGGCTAATGAGAAAAATAATAAGATGTTTTCTCCGCTTCCACCTGAAAGCCGTTTCAGTATCCCCAACGTCATCACCGTGATCAGATTCGTGGGTTCGCTCGTCTTTTTTATGCTGGCGATCGTAAAAATGAATCCCACGTATAACTATATCGGTCTGATCATCCATTATATAGGTGATATGGCGGATGGTAATTGGGCACGTTTCTTCAAACAGGAAACCATTTTGGGGGCGGAGATCGATATCATCGCCGATAGAGTAGAGTTCCTGATGTTTTATTCCATCTTTCTCATTTTTAATCCAGAACTGGTCATTCCCGTAGCCCTTTTTATGGTCAACTTTGCCTTCATAGATTTTTATTTGAGCTATCAGTTTCCAAAGTTCGGCCTTATCTCTATCAACCATTTCAACAGGGTTGATCAAATTGTGTATAAATTGAATTTTAGCTTCCTTGGAAAACCTATAAATACAGTCGTCATCACTTTTACACTCATCTTTTTGCCGCAATTCTGGTTGTTTGCCGCAGTGTTCGCTGTTGGCTTGATTGTCGTAAAATCGTATTCCATCTACCGACTTTTTCAGTTGGAGCCTTACAAGAGACAGGGAACTTAAGAAGAAAGTGTCCAATGGGTTTTGAATTCAACGAAGCATCATTGTGGATCAACTGTACTAATCCGCTATTGTCATTCAGCTTGGTGCTCCCATATTTGAGTTAGAGCGGTGTCCCTGAATCTGAATTCAATTGACTCGACTATCGGAAATTGATAAAAAGATAGAGCCGGGGTCAGATATTCCTAACTTATGTAACAGATGAATTCAATGAAGTGTCAAAAGTGTCACCACGAGAATCCTCCTGATACGATCTATTGTGGAAAATGTGCCGCACCACTTGTTATGGAGGAAGAGGGATCTCTCTCTCAAACTCATACGCTTCAGATTCCCGCAAGGGCTTTATCCAGAGGAAGCACTTTTGCCAACAGGTATGATGTTCTCGAAGAATTGGGTCGGGGCGGTATGGGGAGAGTCTACAAAGTTTTTGACAGGAGAATCAAAGAAGAAGTCGCGCTTAAATTATTGCGGTCTGATATCGCTGATGATCCGAAGGTAGTCGAACGCTTCAGCAACGAACTGAAATTCGCACGAAAAATCGTCCACAAGAATGTCGGACGAATGTACGATCTCGGTGAGGGAGAAGGCGTTCTTTATATCACCATGGAATTTGTCCCCGGGGAAGACCTCAAGGCCTTCATCAAACGTACCGGTCTGCTGTCGATCGGGAAGAGCCTCGCCATCATAGAACAGGTCTGTGAAGGACTGGTTGAAGCCCATAAACTTGGGCTCGTGCACAGGGATTTGAAGCCTCAAAACATCATGATCGACAAAGCGGGTAATGCCCACATCATGGATTTTGGGATCGCCCGCTCGTTGAGTGCTGAAGGGATCACCGATGCCGGAGTGATCGTCGGAACTCCTGATTACATGTCTCCAGAACAGGTGGAGGGAGAAGACATCGATCAGAGATCGGATCTGTATTCTTTAGGGATTATTTTCTATGAGATGGTAACTGGACAAGTCCCCTTTCAAGCTGATTCTGCTTTTGCTATAGGCATGAAGCATAAGAGTGAAATCCCCCAGGCTCCCCGAACGATCAATCCGCAGGTCCCGCATGATCTCGACCGTTTGGTAATGAAGTGTATGGAAAAGGAAAGAGAACAAAGGTACCAAACTGCAGAAGAGATTCTTTCTGACTTGAGGCGAATAAGAGAAAGCATAACAACATCGCGGGAAATATCCAAAGAGAGGGAACCGATCACGGCGCCCATTGTTGAAGAGACTGGGGAAAAATCTATCGCGGTGCTCCCGTTCGCGGATTTAAGCCCTCAAAAGGATCAAGAATATTTTTGTGATGGACTGGCAGAGGAACTCATCAATTCGTTGACGCATATCAGTGAATTGCGTGTGCCGGCACGGAGCTCGTCGTTTTCGTTCAAGGGAAAGGATATCGACATTCGCGAAGTCGGTAAGACTTTGAATGTCGAAGCTGTCCTGGAGGGCAGTGTTCGAAAGGCGGGAAATCGCCTCCGCATCACAGCCCAGCTCATCAATGTTGCAGATGGCTATCACATGTGGTCGGACCGGTATGACCGCGATATGGATGACATCTTCGCCGTACAGGATGAGATATCTCTGGCGATTGTAGACAATCTGAAGGTCAAGCTCCTCAAGGGGGAAAAGACAAAGATTATTAAACGCCACACAGGGGACAAAGAAGCCTACAACCTTTATTTAAAGGGCCGTTACTTTTGGAACAGGCGTCATGAGGGAGACATGATGAAGGCGATCGAGTGTTATCAGCAGGCGCTCACCAAGGATCCCACTTATCCCCTTCCCTATGTGGGAATCGCTGATGTTTTCAATGTGTTCGGCCTATGGAGCTTTATCGATCCCAAGGAGGCTTTTGCAAAGGCCAAAGGTGCAGTGGGCAAGGCCTTAGAGCTGGATGATTCCCTGGGAGATGCCTACACGTCTTTGGGTTTCATCAACATGTGTTTCGATTGGGACTGGAGTGTGGCGGATACAAATTTTAGGCGGGGCATCGAGCTCAATCCGAAAAATGCTTATGCACATGGTTGGTATGGTATATTTCTTATCGGGCGGAAGCGGAATAAGGAGGCGATCGAGGAGGCGCATACGGCTCTGGAACTCGAGCCTCTTTCGCCGCTTATGAATGCGCTGTTGGGTGTTGTTTTGGGATATGGTGGCGAGATCGAACAGGGAAGAGATCAACTAAGAAAAGCTCTGGAGATGGAGTCGAATCTGCCCATGGCCCATCTTTGGCTCGGGCAGCAGTATTTTCAATCCCCAGAGGATTTTGGAAAGGCGATCTTTCATCTTCAGAAGGCCGTTCAGTTGGGTATAACGTTTGCCCTGGGCTGGTTGGGATGGGCGCTGGCTCATACAGGTAAGAAGAGCGAAGCGGAAAAAATGCTCGATCGACTGAATGAAATCGCCAAACAAAGATATATATCACCGTTCCAGAAGGGACTTGTATTAATGGGCCTTGATCAATTGGAAGAAGCGTTCAAACAGCTAAAATTGGCTCTTAAGGAACGTGAACCTTTCTTGGTTTTTCTTCTTCTCGATGTGGTGCCGGGTCCTATTCGTTCAGACCCAAGATGCTTAGCGATACTCGAGAAGATTGGATTGGAAGCGGAGTAAAACAACTCATATTGTTTGTAAAGATATAGTTATTCATACAGATATTGAATTAAAGAAGTCCCGGGAAGCTCCATGAATCGAGGAGTCGTTTGATGGATAAAAAATCGATCATCATCATTGGCGGTGGCATTGCCGGATTATCGGCGGGCTGTTATGCTCGTTTGAATCATTACCGGACGCATATTTTCGAGCAGGATATGAGGCCGGGGGGTCTCTGCACATCCTGGGATAGGGGGCCGTATACGATAAACGGAGGCCTAGCTTTTCTTATGGGCTCCGGGCCGGGCGTAGGATTTTACCGGATCTGGGAGGAACTTGGTGTCGTTCCAAGGACGAAGATGATCGATTACGAGCACTTCCTCAATATCGAGGGCAAAGAAGGTCAGAAGTTTTATATGTATAACGACCTCGACAAAATTGAAGAGCACATGAAGGAACTGGCACCGGAAGATAAAGGATTGATCGAAGATTTTATTAGAGGTGCCCGGGTTTTTACCAGATACGACTTACCTGTCGACAAGGCTCCGGAGTTGTTGGGTTTCGGCGACAAAATGAATCTGATGCTGACAAGGTATCCACTGATTCGGACCATGCGAAAATGGAAAAAAGTTACGATAAGAGATTTTTCTTCCCGCTTTAAAAATCCGTTCTTAAGGGATGCGATATTTCAGGCAAGGGCTCTTTTTACGGAGGAAGTTCCTGTTTTACTCTTTCAAATGGCTTTGGCTATGGGCCATATTAAATCCGCCGGATTTCCTGAAGGTGGGGCGCTTAAGCTCTCACAAACCATTGAGCACTTCTACGGGGACTTAAGAGGAGAAATCAAGTACGGGGCTCGTGTGGAGAGAATATTGGTCGCAAATGATCGGGCGGTGGGTGTTCGACTCGAAGATGGCGCTGAACACCTGGCTGATACAGTTATCTCTGCATCGGATGGTCGCAGCACAATCTATAAAATGCTGGAAGGGAAATACGTCGATAAAACGATCAGCGGATATTATGATCATCTGCCTATCGGACCCTCCCCCCTTGTAGTGGCGATCGGCGTTAGCCGTGTATTTGATGATGTCCCCCATGCTGCGGCGGGAACGATCTTTCCTCTGAATGAACCTGTAACCATTGCCGAGAAAAAAATAGAATGGCTGCGTCCCATGATCTATAATTTCGATGCCTCCTTCGCTCCTGAGGGGAAAACCGTGGTGAGGTTCGTTTTCGATACGAGTTATGAGTATTGGAAGACACTCGGAGAAAATTCAGACGCCTATAAAGTTGAAAAAGAACAAATAGCCGGTAAGATCATTGCCGCAATGGAAGAGAGGTTTCCGGGAATATCCAATCAAGTCGAGATGTGGGATGTGGCCACCCCGCTCACATTCGAGAGATACACGGGCAATTGGCAGGGCAGTGCCCTTGGATGGGATTGCACGACTGAGACTTTTTTTATGCCCATGAGAAAAACGCTGCCCGGACTCGATAGATTTTACATGGCCGGTCAATGGGTCGAACCGGGTGGGGGAGTGCCCGGTGCTGCCATGTCGGGCCGCAACGTCATTCAACTCATCTGCAAACACGACAAAAAACCGTTTGTCACACGGCTTCCGATATAAATATCAAAACCTTTTGAAATAATATAATAACCGTTTATGTAAACAACATATAAAAATTTACGTATTTTGTTATGCCGGGGGTAATTAGACACTCCTTAATTTATTGAAGCAGCCTTACTACAATGGCCTTTATAAAGACGTTTGATGTCCTTGTCGTTGGGGCAGGGCCTGCAGGATCGACTCTAGGGTATTTGCTTGCAGAGAGAGGATTCGATGTCCTCGTTATAGATAAAGTACACTTTCCCAGACCCAAGCTCTGTGGTGGGGTGATTACATGGAAGACACGAAAAATTTGCGAAGAAGTGTTCAGAGCCCCCTTTTTGAAAAGGTTCTCCGTTGAGAACTCCTCAGAGGATTATGTCATCTATGAAAGATATAAACAGAAGGTTTTTCAGAGTTCACCAGAACCATTTTATTTTGTTGACAGAGAAAAATATGATACGGCTGTGGTGTCATTAGCCCAGGAGAAAGGCTGCCT
>JASFPP010000029.1:0-27155 GCA_050115915.1 Candidatus Aminicenantota bacterium | reverse complement strand
GGATAACATCTCCATAAGGCCGATCAAAACCACAGATTTTCCACTCTGCGGTTCCATAGTGGCGATATATATGTTCTTTCCCATCTAAATCTCTCCTTGTCATTCCAAAACTTCAAATTCTATAAAAACGAATTGTATCTCTTTCTTGTTAAGATTGTGTGAATTTTGTATAAATACAAATATAAATCTGTATCTTAGCGGAATTGCTTTTTTCTTTCAATCGACACATCCATTTTGAAATGCCATAATTGCTTCACATGGCTTTTTTGGTTGTTTTTCCCTTCAGTATCATGGCTATGGTGGAATGTTCTGGGGTTTTTTATAACCACAATTTTTGTTTTTTTGGGGAGTTTCCTATTCTATTCTGGTGAGAGGACCTTTTTCCACATCGAACTTCCCTCGGAAAGACCCATTTGGAAAATATCCTATATTTCCCTCATTTTATATGCTGTTGGCCTCATCATCCTGCTCATTTTCCTGCCCAAGATATTCTAAAGCATCTTTCGCACACGGATACGAACCCTGATCGTATCTTTGCCTTTTTCTTGGATAACAGGATATGGCTCCTGAATGTCGCCCCGTCCTTCTAATGCCTGAATAAGCTTTTGAAATCTTTCTGCCGGGATCTCAATGACAAGGCTTTCTAAAAGCTGAGTATCCTTATTGTATTCAGATTCAACAATTTCACCCCCCAATGCAACCAAAATCTCTTCCAGGCTTTTTTCTATGGGTGGCGGTGCTTCAAACAATTCTTTTTCAGTCACTCCTTTTTCTTTATCAGTGATTTCAAGACCGCGTTTTTCTCTTCCCTGAGCTTTGATAACTCTGGGGGCTTCTTTTTTCTGATCCCCGAAAGCACTGGGTGCTTTCGCAATCCTGGGTGCATCAGCGCTGATCCGTGCTTTGCGCTCGACCTCCTCTTCCTGCGGCTCAGACTCAGGCTCTACGTCTTCTTCAACCATTTTGCTGCTCTGTATTGCGTCCTCAAGTTGAACTTGCTTCTCTGTTCCTTTCTCTGTAGGTGCAAAGGCTACTGTCTGTGTCTTATCCTTGGTGACAGCGACCTTCAGCTCTGATCTTTTATCCCTCTTTCCCCCTTTTTCCTCTTCTTGTTTGAATTCAGGATCCGCTTTCTTTCTTTGAGGGGCGGCTTCATCGGGGATAGATATCGCTTCTTCAACCTCGATGCCTGTCTCCACTGTCTGCTCTTGAAGCACATCCGGAATTTGATATCGTTGAACATAGGCCAATTCATAGATGTGCTGTTTTCCGCGTATTCCAACGATATAGATCACCAAAAGCGCTGCAGCAGCCACACCCGCAAGCTCGAGTGGAACCTTAATTTTGAGCGGATAAAAGAGACCTTTAACAAGTCTCTGGAGTGAGGATCGTTTATCTATTCTTGTATGGACTTTTTCAACAAAGGCATCAGGGGTTTCCAATCTCTCCATCTGGTTCATGTGCCCGATGATCTTGACCATCTCCTCGTAATCTTTCCTACATTCCGGACAGAGGTCGAGATGATCCTTGACTGCAGATACCTCCTTCTCGCTCAGCCTTCCATCGATATATACAGATAACTTATCTCTCACATGACGATTTTTCATTTCAAACCCTCCCCCTTAATCTCTCTCTGAGTTCCAGTCTGGCCCTCGAGAGCTTGGATTTGACAGTTCCGAGCTTATATCCGGTTATTTCAGCGATCTCTTCATACGACCGGCCCTCTATATCTCTGAGAACAACCACCATTTTTTGCGGTGTAGGCAATTTATTAACGGCTTCTTGAATGAGCTCGGAGATCTCTTTGCGCTTGAGCGAGGAATCCGGAGAATAAGTCTCATCACCGATCTCGACACTTTGAGGGAGCTCCTCCTCATGAGGTCTGTTATTGTTTATCCGCATTTTTTTGAACCTGAGCCGATAATCTAAAGAGTTCAGTTTGTTCTTGCATGTATTCACCGTAATCCGATAAAGCCAGGTCGTAAAATTGGATTCGAACCTGAATTTCCTGAGCGAACGATAGACCTTGAGAAACACCTCCTGGGCACAATCATCTGCATCTTCATGATTGCCGAGGAATCTATAGCACAGGTTAAAAACCATTCTTTTACGGAGAAGAATGAGCTGGTCAAATGCATTTTTATCGTCCTCCAAAAAAGCTTTGACAAGCTGAATACTTTCGTGTTCGATGCTGGTGGGTGTGGTCTTCGAACTCCTCATCAATCCTTCTGCGCTTCTCGCCTTTATTCTGCCCTCAAAGCACGGCAAAAAACAAGAAGAAATCGAGTGATCACGTACCAGCATTTTATCGTTCCATTGAATTAGACAAATTTATTACAAGAAAGTTCCGTCCGATAAAATGAATTTTTTCTTGAAATGTGTTGTATATAATGATGAGGAGTTAAAATGAGTTTAGAAAATATCTTCGCATGGATGGCAGGTTTTTTCTTTGTGATCTTTCTCGTCTCGTTTATTATGATCATAAACTTTCTCGAAAAACGGAACGTGAAGATCAATTATTTTCTCATCCGATTCCTCATGTGGAAATATGTCAGCCAATACAAAAAAATCACCTTAGAAGAAACCGGGATAGTGGGCTCGTTATACTCGATCTGGACGACCTCGGCACTTCTAATGTTGGGCTCGGTCGCCGCCGCCCTCCTAGTGATCGTATCTCGATAACGATATTGCACGATAATGGGAAACGATATTGGGGATAGGCCACAGTAACTTATACTAAACAAAGAAAATGAGCCAAAAAAGGGCCATTTTTTTGTCTTAGATGACTTATTTTGGGGGCAAAATTGGACTTCTAAGAAGAAGGAAAATCAAAAACTAATATGTGTCTATTTTCTTTACACGCCAGATGGAGTCGACAAAATACTTTTTCGAATCATAAAGCTGTTTTTCGATTATAAAGCCTGTCTCAGCAGCAAGGTCCCGGATATCCGATTCCAAATACTTGTAGGAATACTCGGTATGAATAGGCTCCCAAGGTTTAAAAGAGAATGACTGACTGATCTCCTTTATAAAAACAGTTTGACTTTCTTTGCTGACCAGATAACTCTCCATTGCTCCGGTGAAGACATCATAACTGGAATGGAAGTGGAATTTGCTGAGGTCAAAATTTCCACCCAAATCTCGGTTGATCCTGCGTAATAAATTCAAATTAAATTCTGCCGTAACGCCTTTAGAATCGTTATATGCCCTAAGCATAAGATCTATATCTTTCTTCAGATCAAATCCGATCACTGCAAAATCCCTATCGTTCAGGGCATTCCAAAGATTATGCAAAAAAGCACGTGCATGAGCTTTATCGAAATTGCCCAGGTTTGACCCAAGAAAAAGAACCATATTCCTTTGTGAGTCCATAAAATTCAGCCATTTAAGGCCATCGAAATATTCAGCCACTATCCCCTTAGATGTGAGCTCAGGGAAATTGATATTCAAATGGTTGGAGAGTGACTGCATAGATGCTTCTGAGATATCGATGGGAATGTATTGGAAAGCGAGATCTTTGTCTAAAAAATGCCTGAGGAGGATGCTCGTTTTCCTGCCATCACCAGCACCAAGCTCCACTAAGTTGAACCTCTCTTTCCCCATGAGTGAAGAGAATTCCTCTGTCTGTGATTGAAGGATATCGAACTCGCAGGCTGTGAGATAGTATTCAGGAAGGTCCATTATCTTCTGGAAGAGGCGGCTTCCTCTCTCGTCATAGAAATAACGAGAGGATAGTCTTTTAGGTGTCTGGGAGAGCCCTACCAAGACATCCGAAGCAAATGCCTGGTCAAGGTTTTCCATCTGATCGAGGTCCTTGTGAGTGAGTACTTTGTATGTAGCGCTCATTTCCAATTTTTCACAAAGCTGGCGTATTTATTATAATAAATGGACTGTCTGCCGTCTGTCCCATTTTATTTACAGGGTAAAAATCGAATGGTCGTTTCCATTTCTTCGAGAACCTGTGAGAGGGCCCATATTGCTTTGTCTATATCCATTTTGGTTGTGGAATGGGATAGGGAAAAACGGACCGAACAGTGTGCATCCTCTTCACTCTTCCCCATGGCTATGAGCACGTGAGTGGGCTCCGAAGTGCCGGATTTACATGCTGAACCTGAAGATAGGGCGATTCCATGCTGGTCCATGGCGATGACTACTGATTCGCCCCTGAGGCCGGGCAAAGTCATATTCAGCGTATTGGGCAAACGATTCTCAGGATGGCCGTTTAGCTTGGCCTCAGGGATGATTTGGCGGATTCCGCTCTCCATTTTATCCCTGAGTTTTTTCATATTTCCGGACTTTTGCAATGCATAATGTGCTAACTCAGCTGCTTTCCCTAAGCCGACAATGGCCGGGACATTGTGTGTTCCTGCCCGCAAGCCTGCTTCCTGACCTCCCCCATGGACCACAGGTTCAAGCGTCACCCCCTTCCGCACATACAATGCACCCACTCCCTTGGGACCGTAAAATTTATGTGCTGAAAGGCTTAGCAGATCAACACCCAAATCTTCGACATCAACTTCAATCTTAGATATTGCCTGAACAGCGTCCGTATGGAATAGAATATCGTTTTCGTGGGCGATCAAAGCCAGCTCTTTGACCGGCATGACAGTGCCGACTTCATTGTTGGCCATCATGACAGTTATAAGGATCGTCTTGCCCGAAATGGCAGACTTTAAGTCTTCAGGACGAACACAACCATACGCATCCACATCGAGATAAGTCACTTTGTAACCAGTCTCCTCTAGAAAGGCACATGTCTTAAGGACGGCAGGATGTTCGACGGATGTTGTGATGATGTGATCGCCTTTCTCTCGATAGGCATAGGCCACGCCTTTTATAGCCAGATTATCTGATTCTGATCCACCCCCGGTGAAGACAATGCGCCGGGGGCGGACACAGAGGAGTTGTGCCACTTGACGGCGTGCATTCTCTACGGCCTCATGGGCTTCATGGCCAGCACGATGTATACTCGATGGATTTCCATGATGGTCCTCAAGAAACGGGAGCATGGCCTCACGAACATCATCTGCTACTGCTGTTGTCGCATTGTTATCCAGATAAATTCGATCTGTGCTTTTTTGGCTTGGGACGGCATCATCTTTATTGTTCGCGTCCATTATCCCCACCGCTTTTCCTGCTGTGCGTTTTGTCTCTTGTGTGCCTTCCTCTATCTTCTTCAGCTCACAAAGGAGAGCCTTATACACCGGAAAACCCGAGATCTCGTCATAATTATCGAGGTCTGTCAATTCATTGACATTCCATTCCTGCCAAGCTTTTGGACCGACAGGTGTCCCCCCACCCATATTGCACTCTACAGCTCCTTTACTTATATCTTCTGTCACACGGGCACGGAATGGGATTGATCCTCTGGGAGTTCGGACTTCGACAAGGTCGCCTGTCTCAATATCCCTAGATCTAGCATCTACAGGGTTGATTTCAACAGTGGGTTCGGGATTATCTCTCACCAGTCCAGCTATGCCGTGATGTTGGGAACGGAAATCCGTTTGTGGGCGAGCGCCAGAATTAAAGACAAGAGGATAATGTTTGGCCAGCATTGGATTTGCCACCGGGCCCTCAGTGACTTCCGTGTAATTTGGCAGGGGTTCATATCCATACTCATCGAGTGTAGTGGACCAGATCTCAAATTTTCCTGTAGGAGTATCAAAACCCGGTTTTTTATCTTTGCGCAGCTTTCCCTTCTCCCATTTTTTGTATTCCATCAAGGGAGTGGACCATTTGATCCACCCCCCGGCGTCTCGAATATCCTGCACAGAATATCCAGAACCATCAAGGATAAACCGTAGGAGGTCCTCTTCTGTTTGCGGATAGAGATGGCCATAACCGAGTCGATCTGCCAGCTCGGTCATGATTAAATAATCATTGCGAGCTTCCCACACGGGTTCTATCAATTTTTCTCTGAGCCGGAATATGGGGCCATAAACCATGTAGGATTCGATCTCGAACATAGTGGTCGCTGGAAGGAGGATATCGGCATAAGCCGCATCTGCTGTCATCTGCCGGTCGATGCAGGCTAAAAAATCCAGCTGGGATAATGTTTTCCGCCAAAGCGGAGTCTGCGGCCACGACGTAAGAATAGATCCGCCGTGGATGATAAATCCTTGTATCTTGTAGGGATCTCCATCGAGAACTGATTTCACGAGTCCTGATGCGTGAGATTCTCCTCTATAATCGCTGTAGACCGGAAACTTATCTCGGGCGACAGCTAAGTCTAGATTGGGATTAGGCTGGTTGCACGATCGATTTATGGGAAAGTGAGACTCTGGCATGGCCAGGCCTATGCCACCAGGAACATCCAGCTGCCCAGCCAGAGCGAAAAGGGTAAACACGGCACGGATGGCCTGGATTCCGCTGTTCGAGTATTCGAGGCCCGTGTACATAACCGGACAGGCCCCGGTGGCATCACAGATACGGCGGCTGAGCTCTCGTATGGTTGCTGCTGGCACTCCTGTAATCGTTTCGACGACCTCGGGCCGAAAATGCTGTATATATTTTTTGAGCTCATCAAAACCGTGGCACCACCCTTCCACAAAATCTTCATCATAGAGTTCCTCATCGATCATAACTTCGATCATGCTCAGGGCCAGGGCTCCATCCGTTCCTGGTCTTATCGGTATCCATTGGGCATTCGTATGCAAGGCTGTTTCTGTCCGACGGGGATCGATGATGACAACACAAGCCCCCCTCTTAGAGGCAGATTCCAATCGATACATATCCAAAGGCGGCGAATCAGTGGCTGGGTTTGCTCCCCACACGACGAGCAACTCCGAGTTCTCCATATCGTTGTACATATTAATGAGCATTCGCCCCATCGTCACATGAGGAGCAATCATGGCAAAGGAGACATAACAGAGGGCGCCCACTCCCATTGTATTAGGTGAGCCGAATGGAAAAAGGATATTCGAGGCTGATGATACAGCTACGCCTTTAGGCTGAAAAATATCACAGAGAGATAATTCAAAAGCCCCACGGCCAGTGTATATCGCCACGGCTTCGGGCCCTGATTCCTTCTTGATTTTTATAAGATTTTTGACTATGGCAGCATACGCCTCATCCCAGCTTATGCGTGTAAATTCATGGGTTCCCTTTGGTCCAATCCGTTTCATGGGGTATTTTAGACGATTTTCTGAATAGACGATTTCCGGGGAGTGCTCTCCCCTGCGACATATCATCCCCAATGGATGGGAGTCATCCGCTCTGATATCGACCAAACGGCCATTGTGTAATCCCACTTCGACCCAGCAACCGGCCGGACAGATGCCGCAAATCCCCTTTTTCCACTCCAGATCCCGCATTATGGTCTCGACTAATAAAGATTAGCGTAAAGAGCCAGCCAAATCAAATCAGGAAAAAATGTGGGGGTCAGGCACCTACTTCCAGGGGTAGAAAAAAAGTGGACCTGGCACCTATTTTTTTAAGCTGGCAGCAACAAAAACATCAGGAATCCCATATCCGTGGATAAAAAGCGGATCAGGTCGGCCATGAGTGCGGAAGTAACTCCCCGAATAGAACAGGTGTTCTCTCATTTTCGCAACTGACCATTTTGGATTAGCTTGAAGAACACAGGCCACAGCGCCGGCCATGATCGGCGCTGCCATTGAAGTCCCTGCTCCTTGAACATAACCCTCATGATCGCTGATGGATACTGTCCATACACCTGCACCACATGCCAAAACTTCGGGTTTCAAACGCTTGTCCACTGTCGGCCCATCTGAACTGAATTTTGCTATATGGCCATCTGAGTCCACTGCACCCACAGCAATCACTCCTATGGCATCTGCGGGAGGGAACAGATGGTGAGTCGTCGGTTCTTCATCATGCCCGAAATTGCCACCACCTTGAATGCCGATGATCCCGTTAGACACAGCAAGATTCCAACCCTGGGCCATCACCGATGTTTTGCCATCGAGCTGATCCTGGGAGTAACCTGTGTATAACCCAAGAGAAGATGTTATTACATCAGCCCCGTGGGCTTCGGCATATTCTAGCGCTGCCACAAACCACTTTTCTTCCAGAAGATACTCTTCGGCATCGTCTTCTGCTTTACAGAGTATGTAAGAGGCCTCATAAGCACTCCCCACCAGCAATCCTGGGGCATACGACGCAATATTCCCAAGAACATAGGTGCCATGAGTATGCTGAAGAGGCCGATCCTTTGGTTCTGGAGCCACAATTTTGTCATTGTCCATAAAATCCCACTGGGCGATCACTTTGATGGGTTTTCCTGGATGTTTAAACGCGCTATGCGAAAGATCAAACCCCGTATCGATCACAGCCACAACTACGTCTCGACCAGTATAGCCTACTTCGTGGAGCCGGTGGAGTCCGATCTGCCTTGTCTGATTCTCTGCTCGTCCATAAATACTTCCCACGTCTTTGAAAGGTCCCCGATGGACATCGGCAGGATTCTCTGGAAGGCTTGCGTACCTTCCCGTAAGTTTGCGTACATGATAGTCCCCTACCTCTTTCACATAGGGTAGAACAACAATCTTTTTGAGTTCTTCAGCTGTGGCACGAACAACAACTCCGTTTAGCCAACGGCTCTCTGTCATCAACTTAGCTCCTGTTGCCGCAACTCCTTTAAGATATTCTTTGACAACAGGATAATCTCTCTCATCAAACAGGCCAGGAAGGATTCGGCGCTTTTTTCGCCTCTCTAGAGCCCGAGGATTAAACCTTCTTTCAAGATCGACCAGGATTTTTTCGTGTTGCTGTGAGGATTTGGCTCCCTTATCCAGGAATCCAACCCATGCTTCATAGATGGTTGCCTCCTCTTCAGCAACAATCTTTATTGGATTGGAAGAACTGTTGGCGGATTGTGAAAGAAAGGCAAATACAGCAAGCAAAAGATACTCAGCACACAACAAAAAAAGGGATCGTTTAGTGTTCATGTGATTTCAAAGGACAGGTACAATTTTTCTTTATCTTCAATTTTCTTTCTTTTTTGTATAATACGGAGAATTCAGACAATCGTTCTGTATAATTGGTGCCAGGTCCACTTTTTGATTACCCCTGGG
Organism: Candidatus Aminicenantota bacterium; assembly: GCA_050115915.1. Classification (GTDB taxonomy): domain Bacteria; phylum Acidobacteriota; class Aminicenantia; order Aminicenantales; family Aminicenantaceae; genus WTAW01. The sequence goes on along the minus strand of JASFPP010000029.1, from coordinate 18,120 downwards.
AATAGGTGCCTGACCCCTATTTTATCCCTTGGTCTTTACTGAAAAGAGTCATGTGGCTAAAATAGAGAATTCACCTCTTTTCAGGAGTACAAATGCAAAGAATCACACTCCTTACTATTTTGCTGTATCTTCTCATCCTCCCTTCCTGTGCGCCGACCTTAAAAGACCCCGCTATCCCCCCGGCCGAGCAATCCCTTCAGGGCCAGATAGCACAATCCCTCTCGAGCGAAAGACTGTTGGGCTACGTCAAAAAACTATCCTCAGAGGATTACGCAGGTCGCCTTACCGGCACACCCGAATACAGAGCCTGCGCCCGTTGGGCGGCCTCGCTCTTCGAAAAGTGGGGGCTGCAGCCATTCGGAGATAAAAACACCTTCTTCCAATCCTTTCCCAATCCATACACAGTCGTCTTCGTTGGAGGAGAGCTCTCTCACAGCTATAAATCACAGGGCCGTTGGCAAAAAAAGAGATATCTCTACGAAAAAGAATACTATCCAGGATCTCAATCAGGAAACGGAAAGCTATCCGCTGAGGTCGTCTATGTCGGCTATGGAATCACAGCACAGGAATTGGACTACGACGATTACAAGGGAGTGAATGTCGAGGGCAAGATCGTTCTTATCGAACCCGAAGTGCCCGTATCACCCATAGAGAATCCAGCCCTGTACAAAGAATGGAGGCCCTATTCCAATTACCAGTACAAGATCAAGATGGCAGTAGCCCACGGCGCCAAAGGGATGCTCATCAACCGCCTCGAAGTCAACACGGATATCGATTATGTCCATGGATTCATGACAGCTCAGGTTGGAGAAGCCGTCGTCAATCATGTCTTTGCCGGCACCGGACAGACACATTCAGACGTCGTAGCCAAAATCGAAGAAACCCTTCAGCCCCAATCCTTCCACTCCCGCAAGACTTTTACAATCTCTAACTACACAGAACATCATAAAAACGGAAAAGGATACAACGTTCTCGGTCAGATCGAGGGCACAGACCCCGTCTTAAAAAATGAGGTGATCATCATAGGAGCGAACATCGACCATGTCGGCTTCTGTTACGAAATTATGCCTGGTGCCAATAACAATGCCTCAGGAGCAGCAGTCCTTCTGGGATTAGCCGAAGCATTCTCACAGTACTCACCAAAACCTAAACGTTCGATCCTATTCCTTGGCACCGGATCCAAAGAACAGGCTCTCAAAGGAGCTCATGCCTATTTAGAGAATCCTGTATATCCCAGCTCGAAAACTGTGGCCTTCCTCAACCTGTACACAGTGGGGTGTGGTGACAGGCTCGAGGTCCTAGGCGCACAAAACTATCCGGAACTATGGGAATATATCACAGAAGCCAACAAAAACACTGTCAACTGCCCGCTCAAACCGCTCCCCTTCGCTAACATACATAGGCCTAAGCTCGATGCCGCCATTTTCCTCAGGAAGCGAATTCCAAGCATCATTTTCCGTGCCACCGGAGCCCCTACATTCCCCTACACCACGAAAGACATACCCGAAACCCTCACTCCTCAGACTCTATCAGACCTGGCTCAAATCCTTTACACATCGATCCAAGCCATTGCAAACACAAAACACGAATTTTTCAAATTTAAATAAGCAAGCCCATATTTATAAGCGGAATTCCCGAATCCATGAAGCCATGAAGACTCACGGCCAAGTTGAGCACCTCAATCATATGATGGGGAAAACCGTGAGAGAACCTCCATGCGAGGATTGACCCACTCTATCGAATCGGATACCATGTAGCCGTGTTCAGAGTATCCATCGGAGCGCTTATCCTCTTCAACCTGATTCCCCTGGCCGGTGTTCTTTTTTTTGACTGGAATCTTTCATCCATCATGGTTCTCTACTGGTTCGAAAATGTAATCATCGGATTCTTCAATGCACTCAAGATGTCCAAAGCTGAAGGAATAAAACCTCAATCCCGATTATACAGGGGAAACGAGCCTGTAACTATAGCCCAAAAAAAAGGCTCTATTCAATTCTTCGCCGTCCATTTCGGAATGTTCACCTTTGGACACGGTGTTTTTGTCGTCGTATTCTTCGGACGCGACCTCCCTTCCTTGTCAAACCTCTTCCCCGCAGCACTTTGTCTCTTCGTCAGTCACGGAATCTCCTATATTCAAAATTACATTAAAAACGAAGAATACAAAAGAGTGGCTTTTCAAGATCTTTTCTTCCAACCTTACAAGAGAGTTATTATCATGCACATCACAATCATTATCGGAGCCTTTCTCGCCTTCAAATTCGAACAACCGACTCTCTTTCTGGTTCTATTGATCTTCCTAAAAATCGTGGTCGATGTCTTCTCGCACAAAAAGGAGCACACAAAATTCGCAGCATAGCACATCCGTCCGGAAAATCTCCCCAATTATTGATATTTACAGACTTGGATGGAACGCTCCTCAACCATGCAACTTATACCTTCCAGCTTGCCCTTCCTGCATTAAAAACCCTGAAAGAGAAGAATATCCCCCTAATCTTTTGCACGAGTAAAACCAGGGCTGAAACGGAGAAAATTCGGAAGCAAACGGAAAACACACACCCTTATATCATAGAAAACGGCGGTGCCATATTTATCCCTGAAGGCGATCTTCTCCTCGAATCCGACCTCATAAAAGAATTGACTGAGGACATCCAAAAAAATTCGGGACATCGGATCATCGAAATGGGAATCCCTTATTCACGTCTGAGAGAAGTCCTCTCCCAGATCCAAACACGACATCCAGGAAAGATCAAAGGTTTTGGAGACCTGACAGTCGAGGAGGTTGCAAACCTCTGTGACTTCTCTTCGGATCAAGCCCTATTGGCTAAACACAGAGAGTATGACGAGCCTTTTATCCTCGAAGATGAGGATCTTTTACGCGAAGTTCAAGAAATCGCACAGCACGAAGGCCTCCGGGTTACTCGAGGAGGACGGTTCTACCACCTCATGGGAGCCAACGATAAGGGTCAAGCCGTATTACGCCTCATAGAGATGTACAGACAAAAATTTGACACATTACGAAGTGTGGCCCTAGGAGACAGCTTCAACGACCTTCCGATGCTGGCAAGCGTCGACATCCCGGTCTTGCTCCCAAAGCCGGATGGATTCCACGACCCATCGGTCTTACTCGATGGATTGTTTTTTGCCAAAAACACCGGTCCGTCAGGGTGGAACGATGCTGTTCTCAAAATCATCCATGGCTCCTGAAAATTCAGATATCCTCAAAAATTTCAGATTCTGATCTCATTGAATTTTTAATCGCAATCCAGTATTCTGGAAAATCAGAAAAAGGACAAAAGACTAAAATTAAAAAGGAGAGAGCAATGATCCCAAAAAATCGAAAGATATCTATTTTACTCTTTATCCTGGTTTTTCTTTGCTGTTCACTGTTTCTCCAATCGCAAAAGAAAGGAGACAAGAAAGAGGAAAAAGACCCGATCGCTAAATTGTCTTTAAGTGCGCTTAAATTCAGGGCTATAGGGCCGGCATTGACCTCAGGCCGGATCTCAGATTTTGCTGTCAATCCATTGAATAAAAGCGAATTCTATGTCGCAACATCATCTGGCGGTGTTTGGAAAACCATAAATGCCGGGACCACATTCAAGCCCATCTTTGACAGCGAAGGCTCCTACTCTATCGGATGTATCACGATGGACCCGAACAACACGAATGTTTTGTGGGTCGGAACGGGTGAGAACAACAACCAGAGAAGCGTTGCCTATGGTGATGGCATCTACAAATCAGAGGATGGCGGAAAATCATGGACAAATATGGGGCTTAAACATTCCGAGCACATCGGAATGATAATGATCGATCCGAGAGACTCCGATGTCGTCTATGTGGCCGCTTACGGACCGTTATGGAGCCCTGGAGGCGAGAGGGGCCTCTACAAGACCACAGATGGCGGTAAAAACTGGGAGGCCATCCTCACAATCGATGAGCATACGGGTGTCAGCGAGATCCATCTCGATCCTTGTAATCCAGACATCATTTACGCCGTTGCCCATCAGAGACGGCGCCACGTTTGGACATACCTCGGCGGCGGTCCGGGATCAGCCCTTTATAAATCTGAAAATGGAGGCGCCACTTTTTCGAAGATCAACAAGGGCCTTCCGGGTGGAGACCTCGGACGTATAGGTCTTGCTGTCTCTCCGATCGATTCCAATACGCTCTACGCCATCGTGGAAGCCCAGGGAGATAAAGGGGGATTCTACAGAAGCACAAACGCAGGCGCTTCCTGGGAAAGAAGAAATAGTTACACATCCAGGGGCAACTATTATCAGGAAATTTTCTGCGATCCTAAGGATATCGACAGGGTTTATTCTATGGATGTGTACCTCAAAGTCACAGACGATGGAGGAAAGACGTTCAGGAATCTCGGCGAGCGGAGCAAACACGTCGACAACCACGCCATGTGGATCGATCCGGATAACACGAGTTATTACCTTGTCGGCTGTGATGGAGGAATATACGAATCATTCGACAGATGCCAGACGTGGAAATTTATGCCCAATCTCCCTGTCACACAGTTTTATAAGGTGGCCATCGATTACGCAGAGCCCTTCTATTTTGTCTACGGAGGCACACAGGATAACTATAGTCTCGGAGGGCCATCGCAAACAGCTACCTCCCACGGGATAGTCAATTCCGACTGGTACACCACACAGGGCGGCGATGGTTTCGAATCCCAGGTGGATCCCGAAGATCCGAATATCGTCTATGCACAGTCGCAGTACGGAAATCTGGTCCGTTTCGATAAGAAGAGCGGAGAAAAAATGGGGATCAAACCCAGGGAGAGAAAAGAAGAAGTCTCCTACAGATGGAACTGGGATGCCCCCTTACTGATCAGCCCTCACTCCCATACCAGGCTCTATTTTGCAGCGAACAAACTCTTCCGGAGTGACAACAGAGGAAACACATGGTCAGTTATCAGTGATGACCTCTCCCGTCAGATCGACAGGAACGCACTCCCTGTCATGGGAAGAGTCTGGCCGATGGATGCCGTGGCCAAAAATGCTTCCACATCCCAGTATGGGAATATCGTGGCCCTTGATGAATCTCCCGTCCAGGAAGATCTTTTATACGTGGGAACGGACGATGGACTGATCCATGTGACAGAAAACAGCGGCCAGATCTGGAGAACTATCGAAAAATTCCCTGGAATTCCCGATAGAACGTATGTCAATGAAGTCCTCGCCTCCCAGCACGACCGCAACACGGTCTATGCGGCCTTTAACAACCATAAAAATGGTGATTTTAAACCTTACATCCTGAAAAGCACTGATTTGGGGAATAGCTGGGTTTCCATTTCTTCAAACCTTCCTGATCGAGGCTCGGTGTATGCTTTAGCTGAAGACCATGCGAACAAAGACCTGCTTTTTGCGGGTACAGAATTCGGCCTCTTTTTTACAGTCGACGGTGGCCGGAGCTGGAAACAGCTAAAGTCTGGCCTTCCTGTCGTTGCCATCAGAGATATCGCCATCCAGAAAAGGGAAAACGACCTGGTTCTCGCCAGTTTCGGAAGAGGTTTTTATGTGCTGGATGATTACACACCGTTGAGGGATCTCAAGTCTGTGGTCGATCAAAAAGAAGCCCACATCTTCCCCGTCAAAACAGCATTGATGTTCGTGAAGAGCGCACCTTTGGGCTCATTGGGAACACAATCCAAGGCCTTTCAGGGAGAAAACTACTTTACGGCCGAAAATCCTCCTGCTGGCGCGACATTCACGTATTACCTCAAACAAGGTATCAAAACGCTCGAAGACCAGCGAAAAGAGAAGGAAAAGGAGCTCGTGAAGGCAAAAAAAGCTGTTCCCTATCCAACCTACGAGCAGCTGAAAGCTGAGGGAGAAGAAGAGACTCCCTATTTGATCTTCACTATCCTCGATGAGGAGGACAATGTCATCCGGCAATTGAGGGCAAAGGCCTCGGCTGGATTTCATCGCATGAACTGGGATCTGAAGTATCCGGGCGTAAATCCGGTCCGTTCGAGTGACGCGCATCCAACGCGAAGCGGTCAATCAAGCACCTTTGTGCTGCCGGGCACATACAAGGTTTTCTTATCCCAATCCGTGAACGGAGAGGTCACAAAACTCACAGAGTCGGTTACTTTTAAAGTGGCAACCCTGGCAAATGTATCACTGCCGGCCGAAGACCGGGCGGAATTGGTGGTTTTCCAGAAAAAGGTCAGAGAAATCAGCCGGGCAGTCACAGCCTCAACGCGCATTCTTGGCGAAATCTCAGAGAAGATCGGCCTTTACAGAGCGGCACTTAAAAGTGTTGCAAATCCGGATTCCAGTCTCATTCCGGATATCAATTCTTTGGAAAAGAAGGTGAAAGCCCTGCAGATCAATTTTTACGGCGACAGGATAATGCGGCGGGCCGATAAAGACGCCGTGCCTGGGATCTTCACAAGGATAAGAAGCATCGCCTACGAACAATCCCGGTCGACATCAGCACCCACACAGACACAGAGGGATGCTTATGCAATCGCAGCCGAAGCGTTCGAACCGGCCTTGGCTGAATTGAAGACGATCTTATCCGTCGATGTAGCAAAGATCGAGAAAAAATTGGAGGGTTTGGGAGCCCCGTATACGCCTGGACGACTGCCCGAGTGGAAAAAGAAATAAACAGAAGAGATCGCCTTGTCAGTTATTGAACAGGACAGCAATATTCTCATCCGGAAGATTGAAGTGTCCCCCTATGGAACGAACGCCTATATCCTTATCTGCCAATCCAGCCTAAATAGCGTTTTGATAGACGCCCCGGGAGAAGCAGCAAAGATCCTCACAGAAATGGAGGCAACGAATCCGAAGCACATCCTGATCACCCACAACCACTTCGACCATACTGGCGCTCTCCGCGAATTGAAAGGCACGCTGAACGTCCCTGTAGCAGCCCATCCCGATGACGCCAATAACCTGCCCATCAAACCAGATCATTATCTCCGCGATAATGACCGGGTGTCATTCGGTGAGATAAACCTCAAAGTGCTTCATACACCTGGACATACGCCAGGGAGTTTATGTTTTATACATGACCGATATCTCTTCTCAGGGGATACAATTTTCCCTGACGGACCCGGAAGGACAGGGACTCCCCGAGCCTTTGAGCAGATCATCGAATCTCTCAAAGAAAAAATCTTTGTGCTCCCCGCAAACACATTCATTTATCCAGGACATGGAGCTTCCACGATCCTAAAAAAAGAGAAGGATGAGTTCGAAGTGTTTTTATCCCGAACTCACCCGCCAAACCTATGCGGGGATGTGTTGTGGCTGTCTTCTTAGATTCTTGCCCGGGCCAATATAGAGAAGATTACAGAGATCAAGAAATTTGTAACGTCATTCAAATTCCTTGGTCTTGATACGACAAAATATATGAGTGAGGATACAGGTGAAACTCTGTAATGTGAAAAGTCTTATATTTATTATCGGGCTCTGTCTTTCAATTCCCATTTTTTCGGCAGATCAAGATCCCGCAAAAAAAGAAAATGGATCATTCCATATCTATTTTGAGAATGATACATTTATGAGTACGGACCGGGGTTTTACCCACGGGTTCAGGTTTAGCTGGTATTCGAATGATAAGTACAACAAAAAGCCGGGTTTTCAAAACTACATCTCGCTCTCTATTGGCCAAAACATTTACACGCCGGATAACCTGAAGCTCACTCAATTGGATGAACAAGACCGCCCCTATGCAGGATATCTCTACTTGGGATTCGGTATCCACAGAAGAAATACTCATTGGATGGACACTTTTGAGTTCGACCTTGGAATCATAGGACCTCATTCTTATGCAGAACAAGTCCAGAAGGCCACACATTTTTTACTGGGAAACCAAATTCCCTCCGGATGGGATAACCAGCTCAAAGATGAACCCGCTGTTCAGATGATCTATGAACACAAGGTAAAACTCTACACGGCGGGATGGAGCGAAGGCCTCGGATTCGAAATAATCCCGCACTTCGGTGGGGGGTTTGGAAACGTCTATATTTATGCCAATGCCGGATATCAAATCCGACTGGGATGGAAGCTTCCTGATGATTTTGGGATGGGACCTTTCCGGCCTGGAGGGGATTGTAACATCAACGCCAGGAGCCGGGGGGGATTTGGTGCACACATCTTTTTTGCTCTCGATGGACAAGCTGTTGCACGTAATATTTTTCTGGATGGGAACACTTTTCTTGACAGTCACAGTGTAGAGAAGAAACCTCTCACAGCGAACATACTCACAGGCGTGAGTTTGATCGCGGGCGATTTTAACTTCAGCTTTACCTATGTGTTCTGGACAAAAAAGTTCACGACCGAAAAAAATAGGAATAGTTTTGCCGCCCTCAATCTTTCCTACGTCTACTAATTTGTATTATTCAATAAGGATCTCATCGGCGAAGATCCAGGCTTTGTTTCCCGAACCGGGGTGCCAAGGAGGACATATCTTTCGACTCTTAGCCCTTATTCGAACGAATCGGGCTCTAGTCGCCCGAAAGGATAAGCCAAAATCTTTACGAACGGTTCCATCTTCTTCTGGGGAGATATCGTTTGTCGATGTCCCGATCACACGGAAATTTTTACCATCCTCCGATACCGCATATTCAACTTCAAGAGGCATAAAGATCCAGGAGTTTTGATCTTGGAGGAAGCCGGTTGCGATCCTTTTAATGGACTCTCTTTTCCCAAGATCGACTACAGCATCGATGTCCACGCCATGATAGCCCTGCCATGTCCCTGACCTAAAATCGTCTGATCCTCTGAGCGTGTCTATAAGAGCCATATCGCCTCCTGCGGAATACTGAGAACTGTAGGCTGTGTTGAGTGCTATCTTCCGGTTGTGTGTTATCTTGGTGAAGCGCGCAGTCATCACAAAAATCGGATCCTGCCCCTCTTCCACAACGGAAGCTTTGACAGTCGCGGACTTTTTCAACCGGATGGGCTGTTTATAAACAGGAGACTGAACGGTCGGATCAGTCCCATCTAACGTATAATAAATATCTGTATCGGCCGTCAATGAACCTAAAACAATTTCGGTAGACTGGAAAAATGTCCTTTCTCCCGAAGTGATGAACGGTACGGGAAGAATTCCAAAATCCGTGATCTCCGAAATCGGAATATCATCCTCCTGACTCCCCCACTCCCAAGCGGGCTGGGCTCCCATCTCAAAGATGAGTTCTCCTCCCGCCAAAACATCTTCATGCAACACATAGGACTTCTTGTAGGGCTCGCCATTCAATGTTGCACTCTGAATATAGATATTCCTCGCAGGATCATTGTTCGCTCTAATGACGAATGTTTTCCCCTTGCCGCAATCGATCCTGGCCTCAGGAAAAAGAGGCGTTCCGATCACATACTGGACATTCCCCGGACAAACCGGATAAAAGCCCAGCGCACTCAGCACATACCACGAAGACATCTGTCCGCAATCCTCGTTGCCGCACAGCCCATCCGGTTGCACACTGTAGAGCTTAAGCATAATCTCTCTGACCCGTTCCTGGGTTTTCCAGGGCTGGTTGGCATAATTATAGAGATAGGCCATGTGGTGGCTCGGCTCGTTCCCGTGGGCATACTGGCCGATCAAACCCGTGATGTCAGGTTGCAGCCTACCCGAGGTCTGTGGATCTGCGGCGAACAAGCCATCGAGCTTTTCGGCAAATTTCTCCTTCCCCCCCATAAGCTGGATCAAACCAGAGATATCTTGAGGCACATAAAAGCTGTATTGCCAGGAATTGGCCTCTGTGTAGTTAAAATTCACCTCCGCCGGATCGAAGGGAAAAAACCACTGTCCATTCATCTTAGCGCGCATAAAACCCGAATCAGGATCGAACATGTTTTTATAGTATTGGGCGCGTTTGATGAACCTTTTGTAATCCGCCTCCTGTCCCAGATCTTTGGCCATCTGGGCGATACACCAGTCATCATAGGCATACTCCAGAGTTTTGGATACAGATTGGGACTCCTTATCTGCGGGGATGAAACCCAGACTTTTGTAGTATTCCAACCCGAGATGATCCAGATCCGCGCTGTGCTTCATGGCTTCCAAAGCCTTTTCCGCATCATAGGAACGGATGCCTTTCATGTATGCATCCGCTATGACCGGGATCGAATGGTAGCCGATCATACAACCCGTATAGTTGGCGGCCAGCTCCCAAATAGGCAGTCTCCCGCCATGTTCGTATTGTTTGAGGAACGTCTTGATAAAATCGACAGTCCTTTCCGGCTCGATGATCGTAAACAGGGGGTGAGTCGCCCTATAAGTATCCCAAAGGGAAAACACCGTATAATTCACGAAATCCTCAGCTCTGTGGATTTCAAGGTCCATGCCTCTGTACAGTCCATCCACATCCATGTAGAGATTGGGATTGAGAAGAGAGTGGTAGAGCGCTGTGTAAAAGATGATCGACTGCTCTTCCGTTCCTCCCTCTACTTGGATCTTGCTCAAAGCCTGATTCCATTTGTGCTCGGCTGACTTAACAATGGCAGAAAAATCCCAGCCCGGGATCTCGGTCTCTAAGTTTTTTCGCGCCCCGTCGATGCTGACTGCGGAAATCCCGACTTTGACGTAGATCGTCTCATTTTTCTTCGTGGAATATTGAACATAGGCTTTGAGCTTTGTGCCAGCGACTTCGCGGAGATCAGAAGTGATCTTATCATCCTGAGAGATCCCGAAGCTCTCAAACGGCTTGGAAAATTGCGCCACAAAATAGACATGCTGATCTTGGGCCCACTGTTGCGAACGCCTCATCCCTTCGACCTGAGAATCTCCGACAATTCTCAGCTGCGATTCCAAAACTCGGTCTCTGTGTGTGAGGTCGAAGAGGAAATAGCTTTGATCTCCCTCCGGGAAGGTGTACTTGTGAAATCCCACACGTTCCGTGCATGTGAGTTCGGCTCCGACTCCATAATCCTCGAGGAAAACCCTGTAATATCCGGGTGAGGCCTCTTCTTTCTCATGCAGAAATCGGGAGCAGTAGCCCGAGTCGGGATCCTCATCGCTTCCTCTCTCGAGTTTCAGCGGGCCAACCACAGGCATTAAAAGGATGTCTCCGTAGTCAGAAACCCCTGTCCCGCTCAAATGAGTATGACTGAAGCCATAGATCACACTGTCAGATATGTGGTACCCGGAGCAACCATCCCAACCTGTCAGCCTGGTATCCGGGCTCAGCTGGACCATTCCAAAAGGAAGGCTGGCGCCTGGATAGGCGTGCCCATGTCCTCCAGTGCCGATAAACGGATCGACGAACCTGGTCAAAGATGCCTCTTCATCGGAAACACAGACCAAGGTCGATATCAGTGACAGGACAAGAATAAGAATAAACAAACAATCTTTTCTGCTCATGGATCCCCTCCCCGAGGAACTCATTCTATGGGTGAGCTTTTTGAGACTTCTTCTCCACTATATCAAAAAAGCCCTGTTGAAGAAACAGGCCTGGCTGTGAATATGCGGATGTGGAAATCGATTAAAGATCGGAAACTAATGCTTGAAGCTGCTCAAGCCCCTTGATCGCATCATCCTGGAGGTCGACACGCAGGATACGTCTTTGGCGTTCGAGGAGTGCCAGATAATCCCCGCGAGCTTGCGCCCGGACGACCTGGCCAAATGTGAGATCTGTTTCGGGAATCGCACAGTCTTTCCTTGGAGCATCTACGAGTTGAAGAAAAAGGCCGTTGTTCGGCCCGCCTTTATGGAGCTGCCCGGTCGAGTGCAAGAAGCGAGGTCCGTATCCCAGAGTTGTCACTGCATGGATACGATCCATCAGAGTGAACCTCAGTGTTTGAAGGGCCGCAGTGATCGCAGATTTGGGCGGAAGAAAAGCCTGCAAAGCGATATAGTCGCCATGCTGAGCTTGAGACACCCAATTTTCGAGCGCTACACGCAAAGTATCACTGTCTGAAACATTGTATGTCTCTGCCATCTCTTTGCTTTCCCCCGGTCTATTATCAGCAGCCATGATCCTCTTCGTGAAATCCTTAGCCAGTTGAACATCCGGTTGATCGAAAGGATTTATCTCCATCACAGCCCCTGCTGTAGCCACAGCGATTTCCCAGTGAAAAAACTCCCGACCCAGATCATACTTATCTTTGAGAAAGATGCGGACGACAGGATGCCCGAGAGCGGAAAGCTCATCGCAAAAGCCGGCAAGGTCTTCTTGACTCTCGCCGTCGAGAAAAAGACTGATGAATAACCTATCCATGGATTGCTCTTTGGTTAAAGAGAGGTGTTCATTTACGACAGGAAGTATCCCCTTCCCCTCCTTCCCGGTACTCTCTGCAAGAAGCTGCTCCGCCCAGTCAGAGAAGCTATTCAATGAAGGCGTGGTCATTATCGTAACTTTATTCCTTACTGAAGAAAGCTCACCCAGAGCGGCTCCCAACACGATTCCAGCTGGGACCTCATCTAAACCAGAGAGCAAACATTTTTCGGCAGCCTTGTGAGCCCTTGCTAAAAGCTTGTGGATGTCCACTCCTATAAGAGCCGCGGGAACAAGGCCAAATCCGGTGAGGGCAGAATATCGCCCACCAACCTCAGGAGGAGTGCCAAAAATTGCCCTGAATTCCCTTTCGGTGGCCAAGATTTCAAGGGGGGACTTCAGATCAGTAATGGCGATAAAATGTTTGCCCGGTTTTTCGCCGAACTGGTTGACTTTCTCCCAGAAATACTTGAATAGAGACAGAGTTTCCAGTGTGGTTCCTGATTTACTGGACACACAAAAGAGGGTATGTGATAAAGGCAATTGATTTCCAAGAAATTGAACGGCTTCTGGATGAGTACTGTCAAGAACAGTGAGTTCAGGATATCCCGGCGAACTTCCGAAGCACCTGGCAAAGACTTCTGGAGCCAGGCTCGAGCCACCCATTCCCAGTAACACGACATGAGTAAAGCCATCAGACAGCACTTCTTCTGCAAAAGAGACCCAATCATCCAAGACTTGAGGTTCAGTCTCGGGAAGAGTCAACCATCCTAGACGATCGACAAGCTCCGCCACGGGCTCAGCAGACCAGAGCGTGTGATCTTTGTTCCAAAGCCTTTCGACAAGCTTTTGATCCACCCAGCTGGCCAATCTGTCTTTAACACGAGTTTCGTACTCACCCAGCTCAAAGCTTGTGCGATCCATCGCTATCGCCATTCATTTTTCCCCTTTTAAAAGCAAGGCTTTACCGTTTTCTTTGAAATTCTAAAAAAAGTATCAGGGACCTATTCTCGCTAGCTCTTGATAGATGTCCCTCACACATTTTTTGGAGAGACTGAGTGTGTTAGTATAACAGAAAGCACGCTCCTAACAAAAGCGAACCCATTCCTGAAAACTCTCAATACACTGCCCAATCATATCCTCGTCAGAGATAGCATTTCCAAAAACGTGATGGTATATAAACTCCTTGGGTTATTGAGTGATCCAATTGCATGGTGGAGAAAACCGTGAGAAGGCCTGAACGGGCATGGGACATCTCCCGATGGGAGATGTGAGGGAAGCCCCCACGTCCGAGCGAAGTTTCCTCGCCGGGGAAACTGAGCGTGTTTTCGAACCATCAATTGGACCACTCGGAACGTCTTCCATCACGTTTTTGGAAATGCTTCCCTCATCAGATAACCACTTGAAATTTTTGCCCAATTTTGAAAATATAGAGAACTTGATTATTCAAACGCTTCCCAGGTCATATCCAGATGAACAAAGAGCACAAAAATAATAAAAACAAAGAAACACCTTCGGATAGCACATATGTGGGTTTAAGCCGTGACCTCAGCCTCTTTTCGGTTACTATGATCGGTGTTGGAGCGATGATCGGAGCGGGCATCTTTGTTCTGACCGGAATAGCGTCTGGTGTGGCCGGACCAGCCATCTTAGTCGCGTTCCTCCTCAATGGTATCGTCGCGTTGTTCACAGCCTCTGCCTATGCGGAATTGGGCGGTTCGATCCCTGAGGCTGGCGGCGGATACCTCTGGGTCAAATCGAGCCTCCCGCAGCCATCAGGTTTTCTCTCGGGTTGGATGTCCTGGATGGCCCACGCTGTCGCTTGTGCCCTCTATGCTGTGGGCTTTGGCGCGTATTTTGGCGAGGTCTTTCAAGAACTGGGAGCACACCTGTCAATCCCTCATGAAGTCCTCAAAAAAGGGTTGGCTGTCCTGATCGTGATCCTTTTCACATACATCAATTTTAGAGGAGCCAAAGAAACAGGAAAAGCGGGAAACATTGCCACCATGCTGAAGATCTCCATCCTGTTCCTTTTTATCCTCCTCGGAACAAAGGTGATCTTCGGTGATCCCGCCCGGATGACGCATTTTGTACCATTTTTCGGCAAGGGCTTTTTCGGGATCCTCACAGCAATGGGGCTCACCTATATCGCTTTCGAAGGCTATGAAATCATTGCTCAGAGTGGCGAGGAAGTCAAAGATCCGGAAAAAAACATTCCAAAGGCCATATTTATATCTCTCTTGATCGTTGTTCCTATATATATCCTTGTGGCCTTTGTTGCTCTTGGGGTTGTCAACCCCGGCGATCTGACCCCATGGGGTTTTCTCGCCGCTAAAAAAGAAGTGGCCATGGTGGAGGCAGCCCGCAACATCAGTTATTGGGGAGGCGCCATCCTTTTGATTGGGGGCTTATTATCAACGATATCCGCCCTTAATGCAACGATATACAGCTCTTCCCGTGTCTCATTCGCCATGGGACGAGACCACAACCTGCCCCCAATATTCGGACGGATCCACACAAGATTCAAGACACCGGACGGGTCTATTTTTGTCTCCGCTGTTCTTATCCTTCTCATGGTCCTCCTGCTTCCTATCGAAGATATCGCTTCGAGCGCGGATATCATGTTTCTTTTGCTCTTCATCTTTGTCAATGTCGCATTGATCCACATCCGGAGAAAGACTCCTCATCTCCTCAAGGGATATAAATCTCCCCTCTTCCCCCTATTTCCGGTTATGGGGATCCTGACACAGAGTGTTCTCATTGTCGTGATGTTCATCTACAGCCCGAAGGCCTTTTTTCTGAGTCTCCTCTGGATAGGAGCAGGCCTCTCAATCTACTATGGCTATGCTAAACACCGGGAAAAGGCGGAGGTGGGACCCAAGATCATCGTCGAAGAAAAAGACCTAGCCCACAAAGATTTCAAAATCGTCCTTGGGATCGAAACAAAAAAGGACGTGCTTCCCCTTATGAATACAGCTCTGCCCATCGCTAAGGAAAAGGACGGAGAGATCTTCGTAACCCATGTTATCCCACTCCCTCCACAAACGCCCCTAAATGTCGGGAAGCAATTCATCAAAGAACGAAAGGAATTCCTCAAAGAAGCCGATGAGATGGGAGACCGAAACAAGGTTCCTGTGAGCTACAACATCCGTGTATCTCACGAGATTTACCATGGTCTTCTGGACAGCGTCATCGAGAATAAAGGCAACGCTCTGTTGTTGGGAAGTGGCACTGTCACTACAAGAGGGAAAGTACTCGGTAGAGTCCTCGATCCGCTCGTCCAAGAAGCCCCATGTGATGTCGGTGTGCTTAAAATAAAGAAGGACACGAAGATCAAGAAGATTCTCCTCCCAACAGCCGGAGGTCCCAATGCCAAGCTCGCCTTCAAATGGGGATCCTGGATCGCTCAACAGAACAAAGGGACATTGACCTTGCTCACCATTGTCGGAGACGAACAAAAGACAAAAAGAGGACAGAGTTGTCTTCTGGATACAAAAAAGTTAACAGAACACGAGCCAAAGAGAGTCGAGGAAAAAATCGCCTACGGAAAGGATATTCTGAAAACTATCCTCGCTGAAAGCAAGGGATATGACATGATCCTCATCGGCGCTTCGAGAGCCGGATTGTGGCAGCGGATACGATTCGGGACGATCCCCGAAAAACTCACACGGCGGTCCCCTGTTTCCGTTCTCGTCGTCAGAAAATACGAGGGCCTCATAAAAAACTGGCTGAGACGGTTCGTCGCAGGATGAGTAACAACCCTTAAATTCATGGTATTTTAAATATTCATAGTCAATCTTTTGCTTTCGCTAAGCGAGATAGATAGAATTCTAAAGGGAATTGGATATGCCTTCCAATGAAATAATCCTTGTTCTGGTGATTATCATCTGCGCAATGGCACTTTTTGTCTCAGAAAAGCTCCGCATAGACCTTGTCGCTATGTGTGTGCTCTTGGCCCTTCTCCTTCTCCACCTGATCGAGCCTGAGCAGGCGTTGTATGGTTTCGCAAATCCAGCCACAGGAATAATAGCAGCGATGTTTGTCCTGAGCGCAGGACTCGTCCGCACCGGTCTTGTCGACTGGCTCGCTCGAAGAATCAACAGGCTTGGTGGAAAATCCCAGAGGCAACTTCTGTTGGTTTTGTGTTTAGCAGTAGCTATACTTTCCGCTTTCATCATAAGCACCGCCATTGTGGCGATCTTCATTCCTGTCTGTTTTGCCCTGGCCAAGTCTCGCCGTCTTCCGGTATCAAGGATCCTCATTCCTATTGCCTTTGCCAGCCAATTGGGAGGTGTCTGTACCCTCATCGGCTCATCGACAAATATCCTGGTCGATTCAATTGCCCGAACCAGCGGTTACCGGGGATTCCAAATGTTCGAATTCGCTCGCCTTGGGTTGATCTTGATGGCCATGGGTATCTTATATATCGTGTTCTTCTCCTTTAAACTCCTTCCCAAACGAAAAAGTGCTCTCCAGAACATAGATAAATATCGCCTCGCAGATTACCTCGCCGAACTTACAGTTACAGAAGAATCGCCCCTTATCGGCCAGAAATGGGGAGAGATCAAAGACAAAGAGGTTAAAAATATCGACCTGATCCGGCTCATTAGAGGAAAAAAGGCCGTTTGGAAGCCCATTACGACTATCATTCGCAACGGCGATATCCTTCTTGTTCACAGCGATGCAGCCAAACTCTTGAAGATGAAAGATGTTTTTAAACTCCACACGAACGCCGATGCTGTTATCGATGACCAGAAGCTGAGTTCTGATGAGGTCAAGCTTATCGAAACTCTCATACCCCCCCGATCCCCTCTGGTCGGACGAACATTACAAAATTCTGATTTTACGAAAAGATATGGATGTATTGTGCTTGCCTTACAGAGGCGAGGCAAAGTCCTCAGAGAGAGGATCACCGATATCCATCTCGACAGTGGCGACACCCTTTTATTGCAGTGTGATAAGGAAGACGTTGATCGCTTTCTTTCCTCCAGAGATTTGATTGTAACAAATGAGTTGACGGAGCTTCATCTCAGAAAAGACAGAGCTCTCATCGCTCTGTTCTTTCTCGCTCTGGTTGTCGTTTTGGCCACATTCAATGTAGTTCCACTCCTCACAGCAGCCATGATCGGTGCTGTCGGGATGATCCTGGCAAGGTGTCTGACTCTGGAGGAAGCGTATCAAGCTATCGATTGGAAAATTATATTTTTATTTGGGGGGATGCTCCCCTTGGGGATGGCTTTGTTCCAAACAGGAGCGGCATCCTGGTTGGCCAATTCTGTCTTCGAACCTGCCGTCAATTTGGGACCCCTCGCTGTCCTGGCTGCCCTCTATGTACTCACTGCCATACTGACTGAAATGATATCTAGCATTGCGGCGGCAATACTTCTTGCCCCAGTCGCGTTCGCGCTCGCGTCTCTGTTAGAGGTAAATCCCCACGCCTTCCTCATGGCCATAACATTTGCGGCCTCGACCAGTTTTTCAACACCGATCGGCTTTCAGACAAACACCATGGTTTATGCACCAGGAGGATACCGCTTTCTCGATTTCGCCCGCATCGGCGCTCCGCTGAATCTCGTATTCTGGGCGATTGCAGTTCTTCTCATCCCTGTATTCTGGCCTTTCTAGCCAGGGAATGAGCGAAAAGCTGTATTATATCTCTATATATTTTTTTTCTTTCCTGCAACCAGATATCCAATAAAGAATCCGATGAGCAGCATGAGTACGATCATGATGATCTGGGACATCTGAAATTTTAAGAATAAAAAATTTACTGAAACAATATGGGTATTCTGGACAATAAAAATAATCGCCAATACAACAAGCAATAAAATGATGACAAGCCTAGGCTTCATGGATCCACCTCCTTTTTGCTTCGTTTTTACAGCCCTGGATGCCTATACTACTAACACTTTATTAATTAAACAATCCCCAGTCAACAC
>JASFPP010000028.1:0-27265 GCA_050115915.1 Candidatus Aminicenantota bacterium | reverse complement strand
CCGATGCATTCGCATAAGTCCATAGTCCTAGTGCTCCGAAGCTTGCAACCACTTCATACATGCCATCATTGTTTTTATCTCCAGTGGTAACGTCGGTAGCATCATCAGGTGTTAGAATCCTCCAGCTTGTGTTGTTGTCGAAAGACCACAAACCTAAAGAACCAAAATCTCCAATTATTTCGTCCTGTCCGTTATTATCCAGGTCTCCGCAGGTTAAATTTTCTGCAATTTGAGGACTGATGTTGTTCCATCCATAAGTATCGTCATAAGTCCAGGTCCCTGAGGAAAAGCTTGCGACGACCTCTGAAATTCCGTCGTTATCGATGTCTCCGTTGGCAATCGCGTCAGCATCCGCTCCAGTCATATTACTCCAGCTTGTGTTATTGTAATATGCCCAGAGACCTAGACCTAATCCACCAAAATCTCCGATCAGATCATCCTTTGCGTTTGCATCGATATTCCCCTCATCGATATCGTCTGGATTGTCTGGGGTGAGCCGTGACCAATGCCTGACAATAAAGTTGGCTGTAATGTCCTTGTGGGTGTCCATAGTAATAGTCACAGGATTATCATTCTCATGTCCAGAAGGCACGTCCCCTGACCAATACGAAAATGTATAGCCAGGGTTAGGGAGTGCATCGACTTCGACAGGAGTGCCAGGCGAATAGTTATGACTTCCGGGTGCTGGATCTGTTGTGCCCCCTGCTCCGGCAGAAATGGTTAACGTGTACTCGATGATTCCCGAACCGGTTGTGAAGCTCCACTCTGGGCCTGTAATATCGCCGCATGTGTTTTTGGCCACGATCTTCCAACTGTATGTTGTGAATGTGTTCAGCGTTCCTGGATCATATGAGTTGACACTGACATTGGCGACAAATGGAGGGGGAGAAGTGTCTCCAAAATAAACGTCGTAAGAATCGGCATTCGTGGAAGACCAGGATAATACAGGTTCTGTGGTCACTCCTGTTGCGGTGTCACCGGGTGTTGGGCTGCCCGGCATTCCTGGCAAAGAACAAGTGGTGAAATCCCATTCCACTCCTGGTGTGCTTCCTGCCGCATTTTTGGCGACGATCTGCCAGAAATACGTTGTCCCTCCATTTAGAGCTGGAAGATAGTACTCACTACTATAAGTCGGTCCATACATAGGAGGAGGAGAAGTGTCCCCAAAATAAACGTCATAGCTAGTCGCATCTGTACAGTCATCCCAATCGAGAACTGTGGCTAATGATACGCCAACAGCGCCATCAGTTGGAAGGGGATTTGTGGGAGGGGATGGCGGTAGTAGGCCAAAGACATACTCATCTGCGCCCATGTCAGCTGTTGCTGTGCCATTGTCGTCTCCATCAAGTATTCTTCCATCCCCTTCGTAGTCCTCAGCAGGAATATTGGAGGCAGCATTATCCCCGACATCTATACACGGAGATCCAGGTAGGAGGTGAAAGTCTGCACCTCCTGCCCAATTGGGAGGTACTCGGATGTTATGCAAAAAATTAAATCCGTCCTGGTCAATATTGCAATAGTCAATCGTCAGCACAGTGTCAAAATCGCTGTGTATCTCTGGCGCCACTATGGATGCCGTGTCTCCCCAAAATATACAGTTCGTGATAATAGGCGCACATCCCAGTTCGTTCTTAATGGCTCCTGCTATCTTGGCATCATTTGATGTGAATGAACAATTTGTGATGATCGGCGCTGCTTTGGTGTTGTACATTGCGCCTCCATACCCGGCCAATCCAGAAGCCTGGTTATCGTAGAACGTGCAGTTGAGGATTTTTGGATGAACAACGGTCGAGTTTAAATCATTCATGATAGCCCCACCATAGTTCGCTCCATTGGCGATGAAAACACAATCTTTGACAGTGGATGCCCCACTTCCCCATCCATTCACCAATGCGCCTCCCCTGTCATTAGCCGTATTAGATTCAAAATAACAATCTGTGATGGTTGAACTCGCATCGCTAAAAACGGCTCCGGCATAGTTCCCCTGATTACTTAAAAAGTCACACTTATCGATAGTGACGACACCTGGCCTCAGGTAGACTGCTCCACCTGTATATGTAATATGATTATCGATGAATTGGCAGTTGAAGATGGTTGTGTCAGATCCATCATTACTCCAAATGCCTCCGCCCCATTTACCACTATTATTTCTAAAAATACAATTGGCGACTGTAATATCAGCGCCACTTTTAATGTAAATTCCCCCTCCTCGATCAGCGGGAGCACTCGCACCATTGCAATTGGCTCTTTTAATAGTAAAGCCATCTATAACACAATGATCGCTAACGTCAAAACAGTGATAGACCGAATTCATCCCATCAATGATGGTGACATTGGCAACGGGATTTCTCTGGCTTCTCATGCTCTCCCATCCAGCAAACCCTCCATATATTTCGCACGCCGTTATCACTAAAATTGGAGATATTAACTCGTGCGTACCCCTTTTGACCCAGACTTCATCACCATCTTGGGCTTCAAATTGAGTCGCCTCCCAGATAAATTTGAATGCACCGCCCCAACTTTTCCCATCCCCCGATACCAACTTGTCTCTGTCTACATACCAGACATCTGCGTAGACATAAACCGATGTAAAGACCAGTAGAGCTAAAAATAAAATAACAGTAAAAAGATTTTTCATGCGAACCCTCCTTCAAACACGCTAATATATCAGTTTATAAAAATTGGTCTCGAAACGAAATCCTGGGTTGGGATTCATTCCCGCTCGATTTTGAAAGACCAGCCTAAATAAATCCCGATATCTAATCATGATGGAAAAATCCATGATTCTTGAACTGTATCTCTAAAAACAGAAACATCAGCTATGGCAGAATTTCGTGTAGGGTTATCTGGCTAGTTATAGGTACGAGAGAAATATAGAAATCATCTTGCATTCATTAATTTAAAGAAACCCCGGCGTCCATCACTATATGGTGAAAAAGCGGAATTGTCAACGTTTTTAGTGATATAATTCACGAGGAGGTGACAGGGTAATTAACCGAGCAAAAGTTAAAAAGCTTTTCAAGGAAAAAGGTGTAAAATCAGTCGATGGTGTTTGCGCCTTTATGAGAGATGTAAGCAAGGACCTCATCGAGACTCATCTAGATAAAGAGCAACTGACTGCTTGGGCCTTGAAAAATACGATCAAAAAGCTCAGGCTAGTGATAACTCCCGGGGTGTGTACAAAAAACTGTGTAAACCTCTTTGATGATATAATTCACAAGGAGGTGACATGGTACTTGACCGAGATAAACTTAAAAAAGTTCTCAAAGAAAAAGGCGTAAAATCGCTCGATGATTTTAACGCCTTCATGAGGGATGTCAGCAAAGACGTCATCGAGACTATTCTCGATGAGGAGCTGACCGACCATCTGGGATTCGAAAAATACGACCAGAAAGCCAAGACGGTCGACAACTCCCGAAACGGTTACACTCCCAAGTCTGTCAAATCCAAATTTGGGGAGATAGACCTGGATGTTCCTCGCGATAGAAAGTCTGAGTTCGAGCCTCAGGTTGTTAAAAAACGGAAGCGGGACCTCTCAGGTCTTGAGGAAAAGATTATTTCCATGTACGCCAAGGGGATGACCACCCGGGATATCCAGGCTCACATCAAAGACCTCTACAACTACGATATCTCACCGGATACAGTCAGTTCCATAACAGACAAAGTGATAGAGAGGGCAAGGGAATGGCAGAGCCGGCCTCTGGAGCCGATCTATGCTGTGATCTACATGGATGCTGTGTTCCTAAAGATGAAGAGCGAAGGCCATGTAAGGAATGTGGCTCTTTACACCATCATCGGTATTAACCTGGATGGACAGAAGGAATGCCTGGGGCTCTGGATCTGTGAGACAGAATCGTCCAAATACTGGCTCTCTGTGCTCAATGAGCTCAAAAACCGGGGACTTGAGGATGTGCTCATCTTCTCAGTAGACAATCTCAAGGGTATCTCCGAGGCGATCGAGGCTGTATACCCTCAAGCAGAGATCCAGAAGTGCATAGTGCATCAGATCCGAAACTCCTTGAGGTTCGTTTCCTGGAAAGAGCGGAAAGCGATGGCCAAAGACCTCAAAATGATCTATAAGGCATCCACTGAGGAAGAAGGATCGGCAGCTCTTGAGGAGTTCTCAGAGAAATGGGACAAGCGCTATCCTCACGTCTCAGCCTCATGGAAGAAGAACTGGGCTGAGATCGCTACTTTTTTCAAGTATCCTCCAGAGGTCAGGACTCTGATCTACACAACGAATCCCATAGAGAGCCTGCACCGGAAGATCAAGAAAGTCTCCAAGAACAAGGCGATCTTCCCGAATGAGCAGGCGTTATTCAAGCTGGTCTATTTAGCTGTAGAGGAGACAGCAAAGAAATGGACCATGAGACAGAGGGACTGGGCTATGATATACTCACAACTGATGATCTTTTTTGAAGATCGTATGGAAAGAAATGTTTAGATGCAAAAATGGGGTTTACACAGAAAATCCGACACACCCGATTTTAGAGCAGACTGATCCCTATATGCTAAATTTGCCACTCCCCCTCTGTTTATATGGGGTAGAGATTTGCCACTCGTTTGCCACTTTAGTCCAAAAATAGCCCAAAACAGCAAAAATCAGCTAAATCGTCTTCAAGAGGGAAATCATTGAAAAATAAAGAAATAAGGAGGAATCTCTGGTGGGCGGTACTGGGTTCGAACCAGTGACCCCCTGCTTGTAAGGCAGGTACTCTTCCGCTGAGCTAACCGCCCAGGATGTGTGCACAAAGGAAAATCATCCTTAAGTTAGAGAAAAAAGGGGGGATTTGTCAAGGCTGAGGAATATTGACATAAATGTAGGTATATGCTAAATTTAGGCACCGTCTCTTTTGGACAATAATAACAATATAAGAATAAAGGTAGAAAGATGTTTGCAGTGATTAAAACCGGAGGAAAACAATACAGAGTGGAGCAGGGTGATGTGCTCGAGATCGAAAAGCTCGATATCGAAGCGGGAAAAAGTGTGACCTTTGACGAAGTTCTGCTTGTGGAAAACAATGGCAAGACAATGATCGGCACGCCCTTTGTGGATAAGGCTCAAGTCAAAGCGGTTGTCCTCGAGAGCTTTAAGGACGACAAAGTCGTGATTTTTAAGAAAAAGAGGAGAAAACAATACAAGAAGAAGACCGGTCATCGCCAGCAGCTCACGCGGATAAAGATCGAAGAGATTATGGCCGGGGGGAAAGTTATCTCCAAAGCGAAATCCGAAGAAAAGGCAAAACCGAAGGTTGAAAAAGAAAAGCCAGTCGCGCCGAAACCCAAGGTAAAAAAGGTCACTCCCGCTGAAGCGAAAGCCCCAGTGAAAGCGGAAGAAAAAAAAGCTGTAGCTAAGAAACCTGAAAAAGCCAAAACCGAGAAGCCGGAAAAGGCCGCTGCAGCAAAGCCAGAAAAAAAGACAGAAGCTCCCAAAGCCAAGGAGAAAGCTAAAGCAGGGGCAGCGGTTAAGCCGAAACCCAAAGCTGCCGCAAAAAAGAAAGCGGAGACAAAAAAAACGGCGAAACCCAAAAAATGACAATAACCAAGGAGTAAGAGGATGGCACATAAAAAATCAGGTGGAAGCGCGAAGAATGGACGCGACAGCCATTCCAAGAGGCTGGGTATTAAGCGTTCCACAGGACAGTTCGTCAACGCGGGCTCTATCCTTGTCCGGCAGAGAGGAACGCCCTTCAAGCCAGGAGTGAACGTGGGACGGGGCAAGGACGACACCCTTTTTGCCCTGGCGACAGGGAAAGTACTCTTCGAAACCCGGGGAAAGAACAGGAAATACGTCTCCGTCATCCCATCCTAGGAGGATTGCACTCCTCTCAATATGTTCGTCGATCAAGTCAAGGTAACCCTCAGAGCAGGCAAGGGGGGTGATGGCTGTGTGAGCTTCCGGAGGGAACGGGGGGTTCCGCGCGGCGGCCCGGACGGTGGGCGTGGCGGTAACGGGGGAAGCATCTATTTGATCTCGACGAAGAGCATTAATTCTCTGGCTTTTTTCCGGTTTCATCCCATCAACAAAGCCAAAAAAGGAGCTCATGGGGAGGGAGGGAACCGCCAGGGGAGAAGCGGCAAGGACCTGGAGTTGAGAGTACCAGTGGGGACCGTTGCCAGAGAAATCGATAAAGAGGAAATCCTCTTCGATTTTGTCTCCTCTGAAATGAAGTTTCTTGCGGCTCAAGGAGGGAAAGGGGGGAGAGGAAATGCCTCTTATAAATCCTCTACGCATCAATCTCCCCGGTATCGTCAGGAGGGCCAACCCGGTGAAGAGAAGGATCTTTTACTCGAGCTCAAGCTGATTGCGGATGTGGGACTCGTGGGATTCCCGAATGTCGGAAAATCCACTTTGATCTCCAGGATATCCGCAGCCAAGCCCGTGATCGCCGATTATCCTTTTACAACACTCGTTCCAAACCTGGGGGTTGTGGATGTGGATGAGTTCAGGAGTTTCGTCGTCGCCGACATTCCCGGCCTGATTGAGGGCGCTCACCTGGGACACGGTTTGGGCACCAGGTTCCTCAAACATATAGAGCGAACGAAAATACTTGTACACATCATCGATGTCTCTCCGTACTCACAGAGAGATCCTGTGGAAGATTTTTTTACGGTAAACAGAGAAATTGAGGCGTTTGACCAGCGTCTGGGAAAACGCGATCAGATCGTTGTGGCCAACAAAATAGACCATCTGGCAGGTTCGGAGGAAAGGCTGGAAAAGCTAAAAAAACTGGCTAAGGATGAGGAATTACCGTTTTTGGCCATATCTGCGCTTAAAAAGATCGGGCTTAAACAGGTGATCGATGCGATGTCGAAGGCCCTTGAGGAATTCGAGGACGATACCAGTGAGTAGTCCGGGGAAAAAAAGAATCGGGCTTTTCGGAGGAACGTTCGATCCCATCCATAACGGCCATATAAAGGCTGCGGAGAGTGTGCAGGATATATTTTCGTTCGACAGAATTTTATTCATCCCCTCTTATATACCCCCTCACAAGGAATCTGGGAATGTCGCTTCGGCGGCACACCGCTTGAAAATGGTCGAGCTTGCCCTCACCTCTTTTAAACGGTTTTCTCCCTCCTCTATCGAGATCGATGCCAGAGGGATGTCCTACTCCATCGTGACGCTCAGCAGGATAAAAAAGATGTTCCCGGAGACAGACATCTTTTTTTTGCTGGGTGTCGATGCTTTTTTGGAAATAGAGACCTGGAAGGATTATAAGGATGTCCTCGAGCAGTGTTCCTTCATTGTTATGAGCCGCCCCGGATATTGTTTGGATGACGCCAATGGAATTCTTACTGAAAAGTACAATCAAAGAATGGTCGAAGTTTCTGAACCTGTACGCAAAGACAAGAAAGGATTTTTCGACCACAAGATCTATCTGCTTTCTATCCAGACCCTGGATGTGTCCTCTTCAGAGGTGCGTGAACGGGTAGGGAAGAACCAGTCCATCGTGGGGATGGTTCCTGAAATTGTCGAAAATTATATTAAGGAGAGACGTCTTTATTTACGAAAAAAATGAGTACTAAAACCGCAAAGACAACCAACACGAGCAAAATTCCAGAGAGCGTGAAAATTTCCGTTGAGGCCAGCCGGATGAAAAAAGCCGAGGATATTGTGGTTCTCGACCTCACCGGAATCTCTTCCTTCACCGATTTTTTTATCATCATGCACGGCAATTCATCCAGGCAGAATGTAGCCATCTTTGAGAGCATCGAAGAAGACCTGAAAGACCAATCGATCAGGCCGCTGAGCGTAGAAGGCCGAGAAAATGCAGAATGGATACTCATGGATTACGGAGAATTTATCGTTCATATATTCTCTCCGAAGACAAGAGAGTACTATTCTCTCGAGAAATTGTGGGGCGACGGTGTAAAAATCCCCCTATAGCCTCCTCATCCCATCAAAATTTCTTAAAATAAATATTGACATTTTGACTTTAAGTCATTATTTTTTATGAACAATTTTTAATTTGAGATCGGCGGGAAGTGAATTACGGTAGAAAAAAGAGGTAATACTGTTGAAATTGAAGGTGTTGTGGCCGGGAAAAACAAGAAATGTGGACATAAAAAGCCTTCAAGATTACTACTTGCGGAGGATCAATCAGATCGAGAACTGTGAACTTATTGAAACTAAGGAAGTTAAAGGCCTCTCCGAGAAAGAGGGAGAGCGGATCAGGGAAATTGAAGCACAGGGGCTTGAAAAACATTTCAAGGATGATTATATTATCTGTCTTTTTGACAGAGGAAAAGAGATGAACTCCGAAGAATTTGCGCGTTTTTTAGAAAAAACCTCCATGAGTTCCGCCCGTGCTGTCACATTTGTGGTGGGAGGATTTTTGGGATTGGCGGAAAGGGTGTTGGAACGTGCGGATACACTCCTTGCCCTATCAAAAATGACATTTTCTCATGAGTTGAGCCGGATCATGGTTTTGGAGCAGATCTATCGCTCCTTAACGATCGCTCGTGGAAAACAATACGCGAAGTAAGGGGGACACGTTGAACAAACAAGAGAGAGAACGATACAAAAAAATACTCCAGGAAAGAAAGCAAGAGCTTAACCATCAATTGAGTGAATTCTACTCTGAGAGCAAAACGGTTGAAACAGGAATTGCACAGGACGTTGGAGATAAAGCGGAAAGCTCTTATACCAAAGAATTTCTTCTCAGCCTCTCCGATTCGGAGCGAAAGAAATTAGGCTTGATTGATGAAGCGTTGAAGAGGGTCGAAACTTCCGAGTTCGGCATGTGCCAGAGCTGTGGAGTGAAAATCGGCAAAAAGAGGCTGAATGTCGTTCCATGGAGCCCTCTCTGTATTACCTGTCAGCAGAAAGAAGAGGAAGAGGCTTCTTGAAGCTCTCCTTTTTGGAAGACACATTATCGAGTTTAGGATCCTTCGAGATCATTTTCTTCCCATCTTTTTGCCGGCTGTGCTCGGTTTTACTCGAATCTCCTGGTGAAAGGCAAATCTGCAGTTCGTGTTGGAATAACATTAAACCCGCACGGATGTCTTTGTGCATAAGCTGCGGGCGCTTTTTTGAGGGGGATTTCGATCCTCATTTCTGTGAGTCTTGTCTCAAGGAAAAGCCCCCGTACACCCGTCATCGGTCCTGCGGACAGTACACGGGAAAACTCAAAGAGATCATCCTGCTCTGTAAGTTTCATAAGATGCCCCTCCTGGCTGAAGGCCTTGCCAAATTTGCCCGCGATGCGCTCAAGGGTGAGGATGCGTTGTGGTGGGGACTGGATGCTGTAGTACCCGTGCCGCTCCATCCAAAGAGGGAGCGCGAGCGTGGATACAATCATGCGCAGATAATCGCCAAGTATTTGGCAAGGTTCAAAGAGGTCAAACTCTGCGATAAACATCTGGTGAAGGTGAAAAATGTACCGCCACAGATGTCATTAGCTATGGAGGATCGTAAGCGGAGCGTGAAAGGGGCCTTTGCCGTAAAAAGGGGAGAGGAGCTGAGTCACAAGGTCGTCCTTCTCGTTGATGATGTTTTCACTACGGGTTCGACAGTCAAAGAATGCAGCAGGTTGCTGATCGAAGCCGGTGCCCAAGAAGTCCGGGCTCTCACGATTGCTCAGGCTTGAGCCTTCAATAAACCGATCTGTCCTAAAAAAAACGCCCGGACCGTACAGCCCGAGCGTTTCATTTTGTCTAAGCGTTTATCTTATTTTTTCTTTTCGGGTTCGGTTTTGGTTTTTGCCTTGAGAACCTTGACCTGGCGAGGCTTGGCTTCGTGTTTTTTAGGCATGGTGATCTTCAGGACGCCGTTTTCGTGTTCAGCTTCGATATTATCCTGGTCGATATAGGGCGGCAGCGAAAAAGACCGGTAAAAAGAACCGTAAGCTCTTTCGACACGATGGTAATTCTCTTCTTGTGTCTCTTTTTCGAACTTTCGCTCTCCCTTGAGCGTGAGAGTGTTGTCCTCGATCTTGATCTCGATGTCCTTCTCCTCGATCCCGGGGACTTCTGCGGTCATGACGAGCTGTTGCTCGGTTTCATAGATGTCCACCGAAGGCGTCCAGGAACTCGAGACCAATTCTCTCTCTTCACCGCGAGTAGAGTAAGCCTCTTCGAACAAGCGATTCATTTTTTCTCTAAGAGTTACCAGATCCCGAAAAGGATCCCAACGGATAATTGCCATTTTAACCTCCTAAATATTTGAGTCAATATATAATATAATATCTGAGTGTATATTTGTCAAGTTTATTTTTAATATATTTTGATATTTTTTTTCTCCCGAGAAAATTCGGTATTTCCTCTGGTAAGAATTTTGTGCTTGAAGCCTTTTGCCCTACGATTTCCGGCTTTTTTTGAGCTTTTTCGGTCCGATGAGGACTGTTGCCTCCCCTTTAATGGAGGTTTTTTTCAGGGAACCTATCAATTCTTTAGGCGTGCCACGGGTGAATTCCTCGAAAATCTTGGTCATCTCCCTTGCGCAGACGACCTGTCTGTCACCGAGGGTTTCCTCTATGAGATGCAGAAAAGACGGGAGTTTTCTCGGGGGAAGATAGAAAATAAGCGTACCGGTTTCGTCCTCGAGCG
Organism: Candidatus Aminicenantota bacterium; assembly: GCA_050115915.1. GTDB lineage: Bacteria > Acidobacteriota > Aminicenantia > Aminicenantales > Aminicenantaceae > WTAW01. The sequence goes on along the minus strand of JASFPP010000028.1, from coordinate 16,717 downwards.
ATAACATCAGCTTTTTTGTCGCTTCTTTTTTAGGTGGAGGAAAACCCAGAAAAAGGAATCTGTGTGTCGGCAATCCGGCCGCAGATAGGGCCGTCGTTACAGCTGAAGCCCCGGGGATAGGGGTCACCCTGATCCCCTGATCGATGGCTTCTCTTATGAGTGGAAAGCCTGGGTCTGAAATACCCGGTGTCCCGGCATCTGTAACCAGAGCTGCATCCTCACCCTTTTTAAGCCTCTTAATGATTTGAGGGGTTTTTTTCTTCTCTTTAGGTTGGTAATAGCTGAGAAGTTCTTGTTTGAGTTTATAGGCGGTTAAGAGCTTCCTCGTCTGTCGTGTGTCTTCACAGGCGATAAATTCTACACTCTCGAGAATTTTAAGTGCACGGAAGGTCAAGTCGTCCAAGTTTCCTATGGGAGTGGCAACCACATACAGAGTGCCTGAGCGTCCTCCTTCGTTCGGTCCAAAATCCATGGTGTTTCCCTTGGAGATCTGGTTATCGCTCTCTGTCATAGGGGAATAAGAAGTCATGCCCGACAGTGCGGTCGGAAAGCTTGACGATAGGGGGCAGCTTGCGCTTGAATTCGGAGTTTTTGACCAGATCCATCACTCGCTCGACCATCTCTTTTTTGAATCCCAGTTCGATCACTTCCTCTGCTGTTTGCCTTTTATCGACCATCTCATAGAGCAACCTGTCGACGTCTTCGTAGGTCATTCCGAGCTCATCTTCGTCTGTTTGCCCCTCCCAGAGGCCCGCAGTGGGCGCTTTTTTCTGTATGTGTTCCGGGACACCCAAATATTTGGCCAGTTCCCGGATCTGTGTTTTGTAGAGGTCGCCCAAAGGATTGATCGCACAGGCCATATCTCCGTGGATCGTTCCATATCCGAGAAGCAGCTCCGTCTTGTTACTTGTTCCCAGAATGAGCGCACCCTCTCTCGCGGAATAGTCATAAAGGATAGACATCCGTTCCCTCGCCATTTTATTCCCGATCAAGATCTTGTTATCTGTGGGGTGGTCTTTGAAATAAGCGTCCACCATGGGAGCGATGTTGATGACCTCGGACCTTATGCCGAGAACGCGAACAACCTTCTTAGCGTCATCCATGTCTTTCCCGAAGGTATCTCCGTAGGGAAGGATGAGGGATAGAACATTATCCGGACCGAGCGCTTCGGACGCGAGGAAAGCGCACACAGTCGAGTCCAGTCCCCCCGATAATCCCAGTATTCCTCTGGAAAAGTCGAACTTTGCAAGTTCCTCTTTTATGAACTTGGTAAGGATCTTTTTGATGAAGGGAGCGTTAATCTTCATATTTCTCGACTATTCTTTTAAGAGCCTCCAGGATTATCTCAGGTTTTTCATCTCTTCTGTAAGGCCATTTTTTTCGAAAGGTGCGGATCTCCTCCAGGTCGATGTCCGTCACCAGAAATTCCTCGTCTCTGTACGATGCTTTGGCCAAAAGTTTGCCGCCAGGATTGTATATATAGGAACCTCCTGCAAATGATTTGCCGTCCTCGAAGCCCACTCTGTTGACGTAAATGACAAAGGATGTAGAAAATCGGGAGAGGGATTCTCCCATGAGTTCCCACATATGGCTGGTCTCCCATCCGTTCTCACCAGAGATGCCACGTCCGGGAGCTGCACTGAGGACAATGATGACCTCGGAGCCTCCGGCAAAAAGGAGATAACCTGCGCCGTAGTGGAGGAAATCGTAGCAGATCATCATGCCTGCTTTTCCAAAAGGAGATTCGAAAGTCAAAAAGTTTTTTCCCTGTCCGAAAAACTTCAATTCCTCGAACATCCCGTAGGTGGGCAAAAACACCTTGCGGTGGATGTGGCGTATTTTCCCGCCCGAGAGAAAGGCCGCGGAGTTAAAAAAAAGTCCCCGTTCTTTCTCCTCCACAAACCCCACTACAAGAGATATGTCTTTGCTCAGCTGTTTCAGTCGTTCGAAGATGGAAGACTCATCAGGCTTTTGGGCTAGATCGGGAACAAAATCTTGAAGAGTGTATCCGGTAAGGCTCAATTCCGGAAAAATGATCAGCTCTGCCGCACTTTTTTTTGCTTTTTCGACTAAATTCACATGAACATCGAGATTTTTGTCCATATCTCCCAAGTGAGGGGAAATCTGCGCTAGGACAACTTTCATGCTAAAAAAATTAGCACAATTCGGAAACCAATGCAATCCAAGAGCCTGAGGAAGCTTCTTTAAAACCGAGGTGTGTGACGTTCGGACTGTTCCAGTGAGTGATTTTGAGAACGAAATTCCGATCAGTTTCTCCACCGCTTCATCGGAACGTTCCATAAGGACTTGAGCTTCCTTCATCATGGTTTGGGCATGCTTATGGATTCGAGATTCTATTTGAAAAAATATTTTATTTTCAATATAAATATAAGCGGTGCTTTTTAATATTAACAGTGACAAGAATATACCGATAAGAATGTAAAACAGTCCTATGGAACACATTGGCCTTTATCTCCACGAAATTTACTTTGGAAAAAAACAGGGACAGCTCGCTTTCCGGTACCAGAATATCCAGAAGTACCTCTATTTTCAAAGCGGCAATCTCGTTTTTACAAAAACGAACCAACAAAACGAACTTTTGGGAGAAGTCCTGTACAAGTTGGGGAAACTCTCTGATGAGGCTTATCAGAACATCGAAGAGTATATCGAACCCATGGAGATCATCGGTCAAGTCCTGGTCAAACGAGGCCTCTTATCGAAGCAGGATCTTCTGGACGGCCTGACCTATCAAATGAGAGAAGTCACGCTGAATCTTTTTCCTCTTTTTAACGGGACATTCAAGTTCCAGGAGAGAGATGAGTTGAGCTTCGAGGAGCTGAATACAAAAATTGGTATTCCCACCCTTATTGCGGATGGGATCCGGCGGATGAAGTTCGATCCCAACTTGGAGAGCTGGCTCAAATATCGAACCATATCACCCAAGGATAAAGGCCTCGACCTTCAGCTTACTGCAGAAGAAAAGGGACTTCTGAGCAAGGTCAAGCCGAACTCCTTGCCAGGTGATATCCTCAATCTTTCCGGCGTGAATCCTGATTTTTTCTGGAAAAGTCTTTATCTCTTTTATTGTCTGAACCTAGTAGAGTTGAGCAAGGAGGAGAGCGTATTCGGAGCCGAAGAAAAACCTGAAGCAAAGCCGATGGGCAAAGAGCAGGCGGAACAGCTTAGGGATGTTGAGGAATTCCAGCAAAAGATGGAGGGGATGAACTTCTATCAAATTTTAGACGTTTCAGCCTCTGCATCCCAGGCCGAGATCAAAAAAGCCTATTTCGGGCTGGCCAGAAAATATCACCCTGACCTTTTCGAACGGGGTTTAGCCACGGAACAAAAAGAGATGATCGACGAAGTTTTTGACCACATCACCAAGGCCTATCATACTTTGAGTGATGAAGATAAGAGAGCGGAATACGATAAGGAGCTTGCCGAGGAAGCCGTGGATGACCGGAGAGGGAGCGCAAAGAAAGCCGAAATAAAATTCCGTCAGGCCAAGACTCTGTATAACCAAGCACGGTATGAAGAGGCCATGTCCTTTTTGGATGAAGCCATAAGGTTGGATGCCCATAAATCATCCTATTTTTTGTTGCTCGCTATGGTCGAGACAAAAATTCCGACATACATGAGAAAAGCCGAACAACATTTTATAAAGGCCATAAAATTGGAGCCGTGGAGTCCTGATGGTTACCTGGGGTTGGGGATGATGTATAAAAATGCAGATTTAAAAGTAAAAGCAGCCAACCAGTTCAACAAGGCTCTTAAAGTCGACCCCGGCAATCCAGCGGCCCTTAAAGAATTGAAGGGGCTTGAGAAGACCAAATCCAAAGACGGCCGCAGGGATTTGAAAGACCTCCTGTCTTTTGATGGAAAGGGACTAAAAAGCGTTTTTAAATCTGATATTTTTGGAAAAAAAAAGAAGAAGTAAACCTGCGATTTAGGAAGATATCAACGCCAGAAAGGCTGTCTCATCCAGAACACGCACGCCAAGCTTCAGGGCTTTTTCGTACTTTGATCCCGGGTCATCTCCAACGACGATATAGTCCGTTTTGCGGCTCACCGTCGACGTGACGGTGCCTCCTTTACTTTCGATCTCTCTTTTGGCATCTTCGCGGCTGAATTGTGTGAGTTTCCCTGTCAAGACAAATGATTGCCCGGCAAGAGGTCCTTCTGTGGAGGCCACTTTTACCTGAGAAAAAAAGTTGACACCGGCCTCGCGCAGCTTGTCTATGAGGGTCTTATTTTCCGGTTGGCCGAAAAAGAAGACGATACTCCCCGCAACTTTGGGCCCGACATCCTCTATTTGAATCAGCGCATCACCACTCGCTTTTGCCAGAGAGTCGAGATCTCTAAAATGGGCGGCGATCGCTTGTGCTGTTCGTTCTCCCACAAACCTGATACCCAGAGCGTAGATAAGCCTGGAGAGATCTCTCCCTTTTGAGCGTTCGATCTCGTCCAGTAGATTTGAAGAGCTTTTGGGGCCCATCCTCTCAAGATCCACAAGGTCTTCATACTTCAGCGTATAGAGGTCAGGAATGGTATGAACGAGATTCTTCTCTATAAGCTGATTAACGAGGGCGACTCCGAGTGTCTCAATGTTCATGGCCCGCCGGGATGAATAGTGCAGGAGCGCTTCTTTAAGCTTTGCAGGACAGGAGGGATTGATACAGCGGGAGATGGCCTCGTCTTCAGGCCGGTAGACCGTTGTGTGACACACCGGACATTCTTTTGGGAAATCGAAGGGCACCTCCTCCCCTGTCCTCTTCTCTTTGAACACCCTGACAACCTTTGGGATGACATCCCCGCTGCGCTCGATAAGAACATGATCACCAACACGAATGTCTTTCCGCCGGAGCTCATCCTCATTGTGAAGCGTCGACCGGCTTATCGTCGTTCCCGAAAGCTTTACGGGTTCAAGAACGGCAACAGGGGTTAAAGCTCCTGTCCTTCCGACTTGAATGATAATATCTTTAATTCGAGTGGTTGCCTGCCGGGCCGGGAATTTAAAAGAAATGGCCCACCGCGGGAATTTTGATGTGCTGCCGAGTTGTCTTTGTTGTGTCACAGAATCCACCTTGATCACGATGCCATCGACATCGTAATCGAGCGTGTCTCTTCGAGTCTGCCATTCTTCGTAGAATGAGAGCACTTCGCCCAATGACTCACATTGACGGGAATGGGGATTCGTCTTGAATCCCAGTTTTTTCATTGTCTGGAGGCTTTTCCACTGATTTTCTTTCTCCTCCCCCTCTGTGAACAGTGAATAGAGAAAGACGTCTAGCATTCGATCCGCTACCTCCCTGGGATCGAGAAGCCGGATGGACCCTGCAGCGGCATTCCTTGGATTGGCGAACGGAGGAAAATCTTCAATCTCTCGACGTTTGTTTATCTTCCTGAATGAATCGAACGGGAGGAAGATCTCACCCCGCACTTCAATCTCTCCGGAATGAGGAATGGCTAGCGGAAAACTTCGGATCGTTTTAACATTCGATGTGACGTCATCCCCTCTAAGACCGTCGCCACGGGTTATGGCTTGTGCGAATTGTCCGTCACGATAGAATACGGAGATCCCCAGTCCGTCGATCTTCAATTCTGCCACATAAGAGATCTTTTCCGCAGGAATGATCTTTTGTATCCTCTCCTCGAATTCCTTCAGCTCTTCCGTCGTGTAGCAGTTATCGAGGCTGAGCATGGGGCTTCGGTGTTCGACGGAAACAAACCCATCTACAGGTTGCTCTCCGACCCTTTGAGTGGGAGAATCGGGTGTGGTGAGTTCGGGAAATTGTTTTTCCAGACTTGAAAGCTCCTTGAGGAGCATATCGAATTCATAATCGGAGATCTGCGGATCGTTATCGACATAATATTTGCGCTCATGGAAGACAATGTCTTCTCTGATCTCCCCAATTCTTTTTTTAGCCTCTTTTAGTGTGAGGGGCATTGGATTTCATACGCTCCCTTGGAGGTTCTGTGGTTTCGAGCACCTAATCGGCGGAACTATACTGATATTATTACAGAAAAAGCAAAAGTTCAATCCGATTAAATTCAGGGTCAAGTCCCAAACTTGCAGGACTTAAGAACCATTCCCCCAAAAAGCTGAAGGATGACAGGGATTAAGGAGAATCCACGCTCCGAGCTGACCGATAAGATAAGATGCTTGTTCCCCAAACGGGCTGCTTGAGAAACGGGCCCTATACAAATTAGGGGCTAGATACCCAAACGCTTTTTTGTTTGTTCTATGAGCGCATTGAATTTTTCCAAGGCCTCTTGCTGTTCGGCCTGGATTTTCTCGATGGCCTTCTGTTCGGCTTCGATATCCTTCAGGATTTTTTCCATCTCCGCTTTTTCGGCATCAGAGAGGTCTTCTTCGTCTTTTTCACCGAACTCGTCGTTGAATTTTTTTGTCAGAGCCTCGAGGTTCGCACTCCTGTCGGAGAGTTCTTTGATTTTATCGTTATATCCGGGGACTTCGTGGTTGAAGAACAACCTCTGCGCAAGGTCCATGGCTTTTTTAGAATTGGCCTGCGAGAGAAAGCTTGCATCCAATAGATAGGTGATCGCTTCTGAAGAGCCGTTGTTTGTAGAGTTGCTTTTCGATGCCAGGATGACGCCCATGTTGTAGGCCACATCGCCTTTTTTCTGCTTGGCGTAGGCCTGTTTGTAGTACGTCAGCGCATCATTTTTTTGTCCTGATCTGTTGAGAGAGTTTGCCAGATAGACAATACAGGCATAGTCATTCGATGCGGTGACGCAGACTTTCCAGGCTTTTGCGGCGTCGGCATAGGATTTGGCATCATAGAGACCCTTAGCGACCTTCTTGAGCTCGTTCGCAATCTGTTTGTTTTTCAGAATGTTGTAGGCGCTGATGAAAGAGCTCGATGCTCCCTTCAGGTCGTTGGATTTGTGTTGCACCTGGCCTTGCACGAAGTAGGCTGTTCCTACGAGCTTGTTGTTATTTTGTGCCTTGCCAAGCTGGATGGCTTGCTGCGCATAGTTTTTAGCCTTCGCCAGATTGGCACCTTGCTGTCCGTAGACGGATGCCACTATTACGAGGACCTGGAATTTCATAAGGTCATCCAGGCCTCCCAAGGCTATGGCCTTTTCCCCATACTCGATGGTCTCGCCAGTTGTTTTGCCGTTGTAAGGAGTTATGCACAGGTTTGCGTAGGCAAAATTTTCGTACTGGGATCCTTTTCCGCCACATTGGGCCAGGTAATCTTTGAGGAGTTTGGCCCGCTGGCCGGCATCGGCTGTTGTCATGGCTTTGATGTAAGCTTGATCGCAGGTGTTTTCCTGACTGATCACGGGGATTACGATGAGGAGAGCTAAAGTAATGGCTGTGAGTGCTGTTCTTTTCATGGTCAACCTCTCTATGTTGGATTAATTCTTATTCACAAAGGGAAAGCAAAATATTAGCATAATCACGAAATATTAGCATAATTACAAGGTAAAATGCAATTTCTTTTCAACTATTCTTGATAGTAGCAAAAACTGTGCCATATTTAAAGTCAACCGCCCACTCATGTGATTTATCGTAAATTCCGCGTCATTTTACCTCATCTCGTAAAGTTTTTTAAGGTTTTGTGTGCAGAATCCAAAATATTGGATATTTGTGGGGCCTCATCGCTTTGCTGTTCCGGAGGGAGTGGATTTAGACTTTTAGGATGATATAGGATAGAATGGCAACATGAAAAGCGGGATGAAAGATTTTCCTGAAATATTTAAAGAAACTCTAGGAAATTCTCTCGATTTTTCTGTCCGTCTTTCGGATTATTCCCATTTCAGGATCGGCGGTGAAGCCGATTATTTTTTTTGTGCACGAACCGCCGATGATTTGAAAAAAGCCATCTCGGTGGCTCGTGAATTTTCCGTGTATTACACCATCATGGGTGGGGGCTTCAATCTGTTGTTTGATGACGAAGGATTCCGCGGGCTTGTCATTAAAAACCAGGCTGAAGGAGTCGACCGGCAGGATCGCAACCTCATCCGGTGCATTTCTGGTAGCTCGCTGAAGGATGTGCTCGATTGGTGTACAGAAAACGGACTGGGGGGGTTGGAATTTATGGCAGGGATTCCCGGAACTGTCGGTGGGGCCCTGTACGGAAACGCCGGTGCTTTTAATGAGGCGATTGGAGACCGCGTTGTCGAGGCTTTGCTTTATGATGAAACAGGCCGGGAACTCCGGAAGAACCGGGAATATTTTTCTTTTGATTACCGCTATAGCACGATCAAAGATCGACCGGCTGTCGTTCTAGAGGTGGTTTTACAGGTCGAGGAGCGGACGCGGCCTTTCATAGAGGCGAATATTGAAGATTACCTGGAACGCCGCAAAGACCGACATCCTCCCTGGGAGGTAGCCTGTGCGGGCAGCTATTTTCAAAATCCTGTCTTACCGGATGGGACAAAGATTGCTGCTGCCAAACTCCTGGATCGCGTTGGTGCTAAGGGGCTGAGGGAGGGCGATGCCCAAGTTTATCAAGGACACGCCAATTTTATCACAAATCGTGGAAATGCCCGTTCGAGAGATGTTCTGCGTTTAGCGTCCGAGCTTAAAAAAAGGATCAGAGAAGAGTATGGCGTCGACCTCGTGGAAGAAGTCATTCACGTTCCAGCAACGCCTCCAGTGCGCTGATTTTTTCGCTTGGAGTTTTCCCTGCCTTTTTTGCCATTTCCAGGGCTTGTTTTGCCAGGTCGACGTATATTTTGTGGGCCGTCGGGAATTTCTTGAGCTCTTTTAGATGTTTTGTGACTGTCGTCAAATCTCCCCTGGAAACAGGCCCCGTGAGGGCTTCAAAAATGTCAATTTTGTTTACATTATGTAAAGTTCCTTCGAGAAGAGGCCAGAGGATTTTTTTCGCCTCATCCTCCTCGAGACCACATGTGCTGAGAAGACGTAGAGCTGTATAAAAGAGCGCCATACTCATGTTGGATGTCATGCTGCAGGCTGTGTGATAGCAGGCTTTGTCTTCAGCGCGGATCATAAAGCAGGAGCTGCCGATTTTTTGGACGATGTCTTTGGCCACAGATACGGCTAGATCGTCTCCTTCGAGCGCAAAAAAGATGTCCTTGAAGAGATTTCGATCGCTCCGCTTTATGGGGAAAGAGAAACAGGGATGGACCGAAGCTGTCTGAGCGCCTCTTGAACGGAGCGGGGAGAGGACATGGGAGGTTAAAAGACCGCTGCAGTGAAAGACGACTTTGCCCTCCCAATCGAGCGTTGAAGCGGCAAGCTCTTGGACCGTGTGCTCGATCCCATCATCGGGCACAGTTAGGAAGACGATACCTCCTTTGGAGGCAGCCTGGATATTGTCAGTGGTTGAAATACCCTGACCGATCTTTTCCCGGCTTTCTTCGGCTGAAGCCCTCGATCGGCAGGATAGGGCATCGATCACATACCCATTTTTGGATAGAGCAAAGGCTAGGGATGTACCGAGCCGTCCCGCTCCTATTATGGCAATACCCTTCATTTCTTTTTTGCAAAAATATCGACCCAGTGGTCGATCTCGAGCGGAGTGGGAGGCTGTGTGTCCTTCTCCATCTCCTTCAATTTCTTGTTTTCTTTGAGCGCAGCCTTGAGTTCTTTGTTGAATTCCTCACAGGATAGAGGTTTGATGCCGTTTGCTCGTGCGAAATCCTTGATCTCCCTGTCTGAGCTCACCACATAGAAACGGCGCTCCCGGGCTCTTTGGGTGATGATGTCCTTGATGATGCCGTCTGCGTTATCTCCCCTATCAGGATAGAGGACCGTCAGGGCTCTACCGGGAAAACTTTGATCCGTGATTGCCGGATCCGGTGGCCCGTCGAACACAACGATAATTTTAACCTTTTGTATTTTGTTAAATATTAATAACTTGGCGATAAGGCTGTATTTGCTGCGGGGATCCCGCAGATCATAGGAAGAGGTGTGTCCGATAAAATTGTTGCCATCAACTAGATATGCCATCTTTCAATTCCGAATTATTCATAAAATATGTCGACAACCTTATTTATTAATACTCTCATTAAAATATTGTCGACATCTTTTACCCTTCGGGAACCCCTGCCTCATCCTTTTTGAACGGGTGGGGTGGGTTGGAGGATGGGAAGGATTGGCATGGGCTCGCCAATAATTCAGGCAAGATATGAACTTTTTGTTCTGGGACTCGAGCGATCAGAGGTTGTACGTTTCCCCTGGATTGAGGATGATGACTTCGGCCATGTCGCCCACTCTGCTCTTGAACTCCTGCGGATCCGCGCTGACGATCGGAAAGGTGCCGTAGTGGATGGGAATGACCTTTTTTGTCTGGATAAACTCCACAGCTTTTGTGGCAGACCCGACGCCCATTGTGTATCTGTCTCCGATGGGAATGAAACTCAGGTCCGGATGGAAAAACTCTCCGATGAGCTTCATGTCATAGGTCAATCCTGTGTCCCCCGCATGGTAGATTTTTTGTCCGTCGAGCTCCACGACAACTCCTGTGGGGTCTCCACATTCTGCCGAATGAAGAGCTTGTACCATATGGATGATGACTCCGTTTGATTCGATCGTCCCGCCGATGTTCATTCCTTCCGCAGGAATCCCTTCCTCCTCTGCTTGAACGGCCACTTCATGAACGGAAACGAGAGTGGCGCCCGTTCTTTTGCAGATGTCAAAAGAATCTCCCTTATGGTCTCCGTGATCGTGGGTGACGATCACCACATCCGCTTCTGTGATCGCGTCAGGGGTTGTGGAAGCTACAGGGTTGCCCGTGAGAAAGGGGTCGATGTACACGGTTTTTGATCCTTTTATTTTGATCGCCGAATGTCCTAGCCATGTGATTTCCATAAAGTTTCCTCCTTGAATTTTTTCTATCCATGGGGATTTTGTTTCCCCCAAACAGCACACAAACGCTTATAATAAATATTCACACTTAAAATGCCAAAATAGCTGTTAGCCCGGAGGCCAGGTCATACGTCTTCCGCCGAGAACATGAAAGTGGATGTGGAAGACGTCCTGTCCTGAATCTCTGGCCGTGTTGAGGACGATACGGTATCCACTGTCCTTGACTCCTTTTTTCTGTGCGACGGTGCGTGCTTTCAGCAAGATGTGTGCGATAAGGCCTTTTTTTTCTTCAGGGACGTCGTTAAGAGACGAGAAATGCTCCTTGGGTATGAGCAGGACGTGAACGGGGGCCTGAGGGTTTATATCGTCGAAAGCAAGGATCGAATCGTCCTCATAAACGATTTGTGCGGGAATCTCTTTGTTTACGATTTTACAAAATATGCAGTTATTCATTTTTCACCCGAGTTATCCATAAAATTGTGGGCACATTCATATTCAAAAAATTGAAAAAAATAAATCACTCCTCGAAAATTTGTATATTTGCACCGAGTGCTCTCAATTTCTCCTCGATCCTCTCATAGCCCCTGTCGAGGTGTTCCACCTCGTTGATGGTGGTTTCCCCGTTGGCGATCAATCCTGCAAGGACGAGCGATGCAGCAGCCCTCAGGTCTGTGGCGATCGTTTCGGCACCTGAAAGGAGAGTCTGGCCCTTGACGACCGCCTTATCTCCCAGCACTTCGATGTTGGCGCCAAGACGCAGGAGCTCATTCACATGGGAAAATCGTCTATCGAAGATGGTTTCCGTGATAATAGACGTTCCGTTCGCCTGAGTCATCAGCACTGTAAAGGGCGCCTGCATATCCGTGGGGAAACCGGGATAGGCGGATGTTGTGATGTCTTGAGGCCTGATCACATGACTCCCAACAACGCGAAGCGTAGTGTTGGCCAGCTTGTCAATTTTGGCTCCGGAAAATCTCAACCGCTCGATGATGTTGGAGAGGTGGTCGGGCTGTGTGTGTGTGAGGATGACATCTCCGCGTGTTAAGGCGCCGGCCACGAGGAATGTCCCGGCTTCGATCCTGTCGGGAATGATGGCATGCGTGGCGCCTCCTAATTCTTTGACACCTTTGATGCGGATCGTTTCTTCGTCGATCCCGTCGATCTTCGCCCCCATCTTGACAAGAAGTTTACAGAGGCAGGACACTTCGGGCTCGATAGAGCAGTTTTTCAACACCGTTTCGCCTTGAGATAGAGCTGCGGCCATGAGCAGATTTTCCGTCGCCCCGACACTCTTTTTTTCGAATTCTACCTCCGCGCCTTGAAGACGTTTTGCTTCGGCCTTGATGTAGCCATGTTCCAATTTTATGGATGCGCCTAGCTTTTCCAGTCCATTGATGTGGAGGTCTATGGGCCGCGAGCCAATGGCACAGCCGCCTGGCAGAGCGACAACAGCTTTGCCCTGTCGAGCGAGCAGCGGTCCAAGCACAAGTATCGATGCTCTCATGGCCCGTACGAGTTCATAGGATGCCTCTTCAGAGCGAATATTCTTGACTTGGATAGACAGAGTGTTCTTTTTGAGATTGTACTCGGCACCCAACTCATGGGTGAGCGTCAGGATTGTGAACACGTCGGTGACAAGAGGAACATTTCTCAGCTTGAGCTTGTCCCGCGTCAGGAGAGATGCTGCGATAGCGGGTAAAACAGCATTTTTCGCTCCCCCGACCTTGATTTTTCCTCTGAGCTGGAGTCTGTGGTCTCCCTGGATCTTGATTTTTCTCATCTTCTCAGATTCTAAATTATTAGCGGTTAAAATTCAACATGTGAATCCCTTGGGGAAGCCTTGTCAGGGCCGGGATGGATGGAATTCGGGATACAGTCTACGGAGCGGAATTTCGTTTCTGATACCAAATAGTCCGATCATGCGGGCTGTCAGGCATCGCGATTTTGGGGTTTGTAATTTTGAATGATGGTCTTTAGCCTCTTCACTCCTTCGAGGATCTCTTCTTTTGTGGGGTAGGAGAAGTTGATCCTCATCGTGTTATATCTCCTATGGCCTTCGGGATAGAAAACTTCACCCGGGACAAAGGCGATTTTTTCTTCGATGCCCATATAAAAAAGGTCGAGTGTATTGATATCCTCAGGAGTCGTGATCCAGAGGAAAAGTCCTCCTTCTGGTTTTGTCCACTCGACTCCCATATCGGCCGGAAAGTTTTCCTCCATGGCGTCCAGAAAAAAATGCAGCTTTTCGTTGTAGTAAGTTATGGCTTTCTGGAAATGGGCCTTCAAATCATGTTCAGCCAGGAAGGTCCTGCATATGTCCTGGTTGAGTTTGGGTGTGTTGAGGATGTTTGCGCCTTTGATGAATGAAAATTTTTTGATTAGATCGGGCGGCCCGATGTTGAATCCCACCCGGATCCCCGGACAGAGGATCTTGGAAAAGGTGAAGAGTCCGATAACATTCCCGCTGTTATTGTCTATTGAGTAGATCGATGGGATCTGTTCTCCCCTGTACCTCAACTCTCTGTAGGGGCTATCCTCGACGATCGGGATCTCGTATTTTTTTGCCATTTCCAACAGTTTGTGTCTTTTTTCCAGGCTCATCGTGATCCCCGAGGGATTCTGGAAATCCGGGACAACATAGATGAACTTGGGTGTCTGTCCTTTCGAAATAGACGCGGCGATGGCCTCGTCTAAACCCGTGACATCGGAACCATCGACCTCGATGTCTTTAGCGATGTATTTTGCATCCTCGAGCTCGAATGCTGCCAAAGCCCCCCCGAAAGTGGGCAAATCGATGACGATGAGGTCTTGAGGATCGAGGAAGGCACGGCCGATAAGGTCCAATCCGTGCTGTCCGGACGTGGTAATCATTATGTTTTCCGGTTCGATTGTGATATTGTCGGTTTTCAGGTAGTGGATGATGGCCTCAATCAAGTCTTTTTCTCCGGGGATGGGGGAGTACTGAAGGACTCTCCCCGGGTTTTCGGTCAGCGATTTTTGAGCCGCCTTGTGGATAAGGTCTACGGGGAAGAGCTCATCGCTGGGCAGCCCTCCCGCAAAGGAAATGATACCCGGATCTCCTAGATATCTGAGCATTTTACCGATGGCATATCCCTCGAAATCTTTCATCAAACGGGCGTATTTATATTTCATGCTTGTCCTCTTAACACGATTTTATTTCTCTTGAATTATTCACAAGTCGAAATTGTCTTAGTTGTCATAGGCATCGATATTTTTTATGAATAATTCAGCGTGCACTGTACCGGTTCGGGTCTGCAAACACGTCGATGACCTGAACACGAGACAGAAATGTTGCCGAATGCATGACTCCTTCTGGAATGTAATACCAGTCTCCCTTTTTATAGATCTGCGTATCTCCACCGATCGTAAGTTTCATTTCCCCAGCGATAACGATCCCCCATTGAGCACAGTGGGAGTGAGGAGGGACTTCACCGACAGCCTCTATATCGAAAAATACGACCTGTGTGGCGTCACTCTGGACCAACCAGGCTTTGATTCCTTCGAAGGGCATGTCCACCTCCGGCAGGTTCCGGAGGAATTCGGGATAGGGTGTGCCTTCCCATTCGTCTGTCAGGTCTTTCATGTTTTACTCCTTTTTGTGCATCTAAAACAAACCTTTGATGTAGCCCCCATCGATCTGGAGGGCGACACCTGTGATATAGCCCGCACCCTCGGAAGCCAAGAAGGCCACCGTGTGTGCAAACTCCTCTGTCGTGCCCAGCCTGTTCATGGGAATGCTCGCCTCGATCATCTTGTAAAAATCCTCCGGTGTCCCCTTCCCCGAGTCTGCAAAGGATTGTGCGAGATCTCCGACTCTCTCTGTTTTTGTGTATCCGGGGCAGACAGCATTGACAGTGATCCCGTATGGGGCGACTTGTTCTGATAACGATTTGGCAAATCCCAGAACACCGGCCCGCGCAGTGTTGGAGAGGATCAGGTTTGCAATGGGTTGTTTGGCTGAAACAGAGGCGATACACACGATCCTTCCCCATCGGTTCTTTTTCATATGGGGCACAGCTTCGTAACAGAGAGAGATCGTGCTCATTAGGTTGAGCTCAACGGCCTTGCGGTAGTCATCCGGCGTGAAATCATCCACAAAACCCGCGGGTGGGCCTCCGGCATTACAGACCAGTATGTCGAGAGAGCCGAGGTTGGTGACGATATCAGCGACCATGCTTTCGACCTGGTCCTTTTGGGTCACATCGATAGGATAAGCCTGGACGACACCGCCTGTTTCAGCGGCAATATCTTCTCTGGCCTTTGAGAGGTTAGCCTCGTTTCGCGCGCAGATGGCGAGTTTTACACCCTCTCTGGAAAGCTGGAAAGCGGCCGCTTTTCCCAGGCCGCTCGAGGATGCGGCCACCAATGCCACCTTATTTTGAATCCCTAAGTCCATGGTTTCTCCTGTTCCGAGGGCTCTAAAACTATCTGTAGGCGATCTTGGCGAACAGAGCTTTGTGCCCTCGTCTCATAATGTCTTTGGCATCCTGATCGCACCGGATACACTTATGGTAGATCACATCCCCGATCAGCTCTGCCTTTTCGTTCCTCTCTGCGTCCCCAAAGAAATAGGCCTCCATAGTATCGTAAGGACGTGATGTTCCGTCGCTCTCGTATTTGATGGTCAGGTCTCTTCCCACCTCTAAAACTCGAAAGGCGCTCTCTGTCCAGTTGAAATCCTCCATTCCAAGATCGGGATTGATCCTGAGATGCGCTGCGAGGAAAACAGGGGGGAGGCCCGATGCCTCCATCTCTTTGCTGCACTGTACGAATGTCTCTGCTGTTGCCGCGTTCCCGATGTTGATCTCGTAGATGGGAGTTGTCCCGTCATCCCGGAGGTATTCTTTGATGATGTTCATGAGCATCCTGAGCTGGATAGCGTTCTGTGTGGAGAGAAGCATGGAGATCTTGAATGAAAGATTCGGGATCTCTCTTGCGTAATAACAGGCTGCAACAATGGTGGACCAGCTCGGATTGAGGAAAAAGTTCCCTCCGGTTTCGAGTGCCGCACGGGTGATCCCGTCGAGGTAGACAAGATGATTGTTGTTTCCGACTTCGACGCCCCCGAGATTGCCGAAGGCTGTTCCCATGTTCTTCATGATGAGCTGGCTGATGCCGTCACCCAGGTCTCTGCGTTCGAATTTCTCTCCGGTCACTTTTTCGATGCGTTCGAACCGCTCTTCGGGGAGGGGGATTCCGATGAGATTCGTGGAGCAGAATTTACTCGCACCGCAAATGTTTTCAGCCATGGCCAGCGTACTGAGAAGATCTCCGCTGTAGACGTACTGTTCTGTCATGGGCACAACAGAGATCATTTCCGTTGGGAAAAGAACCTCTCCGTTTTCTGAAACTTTTTTCATACAATGCAGCGTAACGGGAGCGGCCTGAAAACCTGAGACCTGTGTTGTGCAGACGCCATCCTTTGTGACCTCGATGTTGTTATCAGCGATGAAGTCTTCGACCTTGGCGAAACTTTTGGCATATTCCTCCGCTTTCTCGAGAGTCTCTCCGAATCCTTTCTCCTCTGCGAGTCTCTTGCGGGTCGAATAGTCTCTTTTGTCTTCGATAGCCTGAGAAATGGCCTTAGTGCCTCCGTAAGAATCTAGAAGAGCATCCATAGCTTTGATGTCTTTGTCGTTTAGCAGATCAAAGTGCATTCTTTTCCTCCTCTTTATCTGAATTGTTCATGAAATACGCGAACAATTTTACACATGAATAGTCCTGAAGATAAATAAAATGGGGAAGGTTTGTAAACGGTTTGTATTTTGTTTGCAAAAATTCGACCGGACCGGACTTTCAAGATATATTGTCCTGACAGCTCATGGAGAGGGCTTACATACTCTCCTTTGTGAGGGTATCAATTGTATTGAAAATTCCTATGAGTTGCAA
>JASFPP010000027.1:0-27566 GCA_050115915.1 Candidatus Aminicenantota bacterium | reverse complement strand
CGGATATGAGGTGTTCCACCAATTCTTCGATACCTGTCCCTTGGAGAGCAGAAACAGTGAACGTTTTTAGGGAAGGATTGACCTCTTTCGCTTCCTTTATCGCCTGTTGTATATCAAATGGCAGGGGAGGCACAAGGTCGGCCTTGGTGATGATGAGCCAATCCGATGTGGTGAATGCTTTGGGGTACTTTTTGGGTTTGTCATCTCCCTCTGGAGTGGACAGGAGGACGCATCGGATGTTTTCACCAAGGTCATACCCTGCAGGGCACACGAGATTCCCCACGTTTTCGATAAACAGAAAATCGAGGTCCGGAGGGATTTCCGGAAAAAGCTTGCCGACCATCTTGGCTTCTAGATGACAAGCGCCTCCTGTGATGATCTGCCATGCAGGGATTCCCTTGGCGCGGATACGCTCTGCATCCCTTTCCGTCTCGATATCTCCCTCAATCACAGCCATTTTGTAGTCAGGGTTCAGTCGTTCGGCAAAACTTTCCAGCAGAGTTGTTTTTCCTGCCCCTGGCGAGCTCATGAGATTTACTGTCAGGATGCCTTTTTGCCTCAGTTTTTCACGGATTTCTGCAGCAATCTTTTTGTTGGATCCGAGCAGATCTTCCAGTACGAGAATTTCTTTTTTTGTCATTTTTTCGTGGGTTTTCCTTTCATTTCTTTTCTGAAACAGGCCACGTCTGCGTTAGCTGTAGAGCCCGGCCGTCTTCGAGATTATACATTTTTTTCACGTAGGCGGCTATATGAAATCTCTATTATTACGATAAGTTCTATATAATAAAGAATTTATGTTCGTAAAAATACAAAATGATTCTTGACACCACATATGAAATTGGGTACCATGTCTTGTTTCGAGCGGTACAGGTGTCATTTTAGCATATACTGGTCTCTTTATTTTATCGATTTTTGATTGATGCATTTATACGCAGAAAGTAAAAAATCAAGCTATTCCCCCCCTATATTTATACCTCAAACAATGGATAAACAGGGGGTGACTTATAAACTCAAACAAAGGATTTCTCTATCGATAGGGTGCAAGCATGAATAAAATCAAAAGTGATCCCAACTTGCTAAATGAGGTGCGGAAGTATGGCCATTTTGACATCAAAGGGTGTTACCAATGCGGCAGTTGCACGGTGGTCTGTGACCTGGCTAAAGATCAGGTGTCATTTCCGCGGAGAATGCTTCAAGCCGTCCTTTTTGGCCTCAAGGACCTGGTGAAAGGCGGTTTGGAGCCGTGGCTCTGTTATTATTGCGGCGACTGTTCCACGAGCTGCCCGAGAGAGACGGAACCGGGAGAAGCCATGATGACGCTCCGGCGCTATCTCACCGCGCAGTATGACTGGACGGGCCTCTCGGCCAAAATGTACAAATCAAAGCTGTGGGAAGTGGGGGCATTCCTTGCCGTCGCTGTCTTTATGTCGGTGTTGATTTGGTTCTTTCATGGGCCCCTCGTCACTGAGCGCGTTGAGCTCAATACATTCGCAGATCCCCACTTGGTGCATTACTTCGATCTGGGTTTGTTCGTTGTTCTCTTTTTCTTTTTAGTCACAAACTCGTTCCGCATGTATTGGTTCAACATGCACCGGGGCAGAGGTGCGGGCATCTTCGATGTCCTCAAAGGATTTTGGGAAGACGGCTTTGGGTATGTCGAACACCAGGGGGAAAAGGTCAAAATCCCCCTCTCCGTGTATCTTGCCGAAATAAAAACGATGATCGTCCATTTTGCCACTCAGAAACTGTTTTTGAGTTGTAAAAAGAACTCTGTCCGATGGTTAAAGCACCTTTTGCTCGTCTCCGGATATGTACTCATGCTCCTGTTGGTCGTTGTATTCCTGCTGTGGTTTCAGACAGACAATATCTATCCTATCACCCACCCGCAACGATGGCTGGGGTATTATGCCACGATCGTGCTCCTCTACTGCACGATTGAGATTATCATCGGCCGTATCAAGAAACGGGAAGAGCTCCACAAGTTCTCAGACTTCAGTGACTGGATGTTCCCGGTGCTTCTCTTCCTGACAACCGTCACCGGGATTTTGGTCCATATTTTCAGGTATATGGGATTGCCGCTGGCCACGTATTACATGTATGCCGTTCATTTGGTTATTGCTGTGGCGATGCTGGCGATTGAAGTGCCCTTCGGGAAGTGGGCTCACTTGATGTACCGCCCGCTGGCCGTATTCCTACAAGCGGTCAAAGAAAGGGCTGTAAAGCAGGAAGTGCCTGCGGAGGCAGTATTGGAAAATGCATAATAACAAAACAGAAAACGAAAAAGTGGGTTCCGCCCTGGTGCTTGGTGGCGGAATCGGGGGTATGCAAGCCGCACTCGACCTCGCAGAGTCTGGTATAAAGGTTTATCTGGTAGACAATAAGCCATCCATCGGTGGTGTCATGGCTCAACTGGATAAAACCTTCCCCACAAACGATTGTGCTATGTGTACCATGGCACCGCGGCTGGTCGAGATTGGCAGGCATAAAGATATAGAGGTAATCACATTCGCAGATATCGATAAAATCAGGGGGAACGCGGGAAATTTTGAGGTGGATATCGTAAGGAGACCGCGGTATGTCGATGAAGATAAATGTACAGGCTGTGGCACCTGTGTCACCAACTGTCCTGTCCAGAACATCATCTACATCACGCCCGAAAAAGAGAAAATCGATATTTCCCTTAAAGACATTGAAATTATGGACAACATCATCAAAGAATTCGAGATCTCGGAAAAATCTTTGGTCCCCATACTTCAGAAAGCCAATGACACATACAATTATCTGCCGCAACCTGTCCTCAGGTATATTGCCGATCAATTGAATATGCCAGTGAGCATGGTGTGCCGGATCGCCACATTTTACAACGCCTTTAGCCTGGAGCCGAGAGGGAAACACATCATCACGATCTGTCTTGGAACGGCCTGTCATGTCAAGGGTGCGGAAAGGATAACCGAAACATTTGAGGGCGAGCTCGGAATCAAGAGAGGCTCGACAACAAAGGACATGCTTTTTACACTCGAAGCTGTCCGCTGTATCGGATGCTGCGGACTGGCTCCGGTTTTAAAGGTTGGTGAAGAGATCCATGGCCAGATGACCAAGGGAGGAGTGCCAGAGTTGTTGAATTTTTATCAGAGTGCTCAGGGTTGATCATCAACTCGGGATAAAAAAGGGAGAGAGAGGTTTTAAACCGAATCTAAACAACGGAAAAAAACGATGCCAAAATTAAAGATCGATGATTTAGAAAAAATAAGTCAAAGGGTGAGAAAGACTGTCGTTCTGCGTGATGGAGCAGGAAGGGCGAAAATTACGGTACATATGGGAACGTGCGGGATCGCTGCTGGAGCCAGGAAGATCATGAACACGCTAATGGAAGAGATCGAGAAGCGAAACATCACGGATGTTATCCTAACGAACTCGGGCTGTGCGGGACTCTGCAGCCGGGAGCCCATGGCTACGGTCGAACTCAAAGATGAAGCCCCCATCAAATATGTGGATTTAACCCCTGAAAAAATTCGCAAGATATTTAACGAACATGTCCTCAACGGAAAAATCGTCGAAGAATATGCCCTCGCAAAGGGCAGTGAGAGGATGTCCTGACAAGATACAAAAACGGATTGATTATAAATTGGCTCTAAAATACTTTATGGTGTTTATAAATAAAAGGTAAGACAACGATGGACGAAAATATTACAGATAAGTACAGATTACACCTCATGATATGTGCGGGAACAGCCTGTGTTTCTAACAAATCTTTCAAGATTAAAGAAGCCATAGAAGCTGAGCTCAAAAAGCAAGGACTTGAGGATGAAGTTCTTGTGGTTATGACAGGCTGCAACGGATTTTGTGCGGTTGGCCCCGTGATGGTCGTGATGCCGGATGGAATTTTTTATCATAGCATTACAGAGGAAATAGTACCCCATCTGGTCGAAGAACACTTTTTAAAGGGTCGGCCCGTGCAAAAGCTCATGTTCACCCCGGAAAAAGAGGAAATCGTCATTCCGAAGATGATGGATATTGGCTTTTTCTCGCGCCAAACACTCATAGCTCTTCGGAATAGAGGGATGATCGACCCCGAAGTCATCGACGAGTATATCGCCCGAGACGGTTATCGCGCATTGGCCAAAGCTCTGACTGAAATGACACCCGAAGATATTATCAATGAAATCAAGAATTCAGGTCTTCGGGGTCGGGGCGGGGGAGGATTCCCGACCGGATTGAAGTGGGAGCTCTGCGCGAGGCAGCCGGGCGATGAAAAATACATCGTCTGTAATGCCGATGAAGGAGACCCCGGAGCTTATATGGACCGGAGTATCGTTGAAGCCGACCCCCATTCTGTCTTGGAAGGCATGTTGATCGGGGCCAGAGCCATGGGGGCCAAGGAAGGCTATGTCTATATCAGAGCAGAATATCCTCTTGCGATGGATCGGTTGAAGATCGCGATCGAACAGGCCAGAGAATACGGGCTGATCGGCGAGAACATATTCGATACGGATTTCAGTTTTGACATTCACATCAAACAGGGAGCCGGCGCGTTCGTCTGCGGAGAAGAAACATCGCTCCTTGCTTCTATCGAAGGCCGCCCTCCAGAGCCAAGACAAAGGCCACCCTATCCGGTCGAGTCGGGCTTATGGGGGAAACCGACAAACATCAACAATGTTGAAACTTGGGCCACTGTGCCTCCCATCATCGACAGAGGATCGGCCTGGTTCTCAAGCATAGGCACGGAACTCAGCAAAGGAACAAAAGTCTTTTCTCTTGTCGGGAAGATCAATAACACGGGTTTGGTGGAAGTCCCCATGGGGATCACTCTCAAGGAGATCGTCTATGACATCGGAGGCGGGATCCCGAAGAACAAAAAATTCAAAGCCATCCAGACAGGTGGACCCTCGGGAGGGTGTATTCCCGCCAGTTTGATTAATCTCCCTGTCGATTTCGAAAAGTTGACCGAAGCCGGATCCATCATGGGTTCGGGCGGATTGATCGTCATGGACGAGGATACCTGTGTCGTGGATGTCTCCAAGTATTTCATCGAGTTCACGAACGATGAATCTTGCGGTAAATGTGTGTCCTGTCGGGAGGGTTCAGCCGTTCTCCTTGAGGTCCTTCAAAAAATATGCCGAGGAGAGGGCGAAGAGAGTGACCTCGAGATCCTCGAAGATTTCAGTAATGCGATCAAAGATGCGTCCATGTGCGGATTAGGGCAAACGCTACCCAATCCTGTCTTGAGCACCTTAAAGTATTTCCGGGACGAATACATCGAACACGTCAAGTACAAGAGATGTTCGGCTTTGGTATGTAAGGGGATCATTTCATCGGCCTGTCAGCACACATGTCCCATCTCACAGGACGTCCCCAGCTATATTGGGCTTATCGCTCAGGGAAAATTCGAAGAGGCAGTCAAAATTGTTCTCAAAGAGAATCCCCTTCCCCTGGTCTGCGGCCGTGTGTGTGATACGCCGTGCGAGACACGATGTGTCGCAGGGGAATGGGACGATCCGATCGCCATCCGGGGGCTCAAGCGTTTTCTGGCTGACTATGATATGAAGCATCATGTAGAGCCAGATGAGAAACCCAAGCCGGCAAAAGAGGAACGAGTGGCTATTGTCGGCTCTGGGCCTGGAGGCCTGACTTGTGCCTATTACCTGGCCCTTGAAGGCTATCGAGTGACGATATTCGAGAGTCAATCTCGGGCAGGCGGGATGTTGGCTCTGGGGATCCCGGAGTTCAGATTGCCAAAGGATATCCTGGATTTTGAAATCGAAAGGATTAAAAAACTCGGTGTCGAGATCAAAACCAACACGACCATAGGAAAAGATATTACCCTTGACAAGCTCAAGGAAGAGTATAAAGCCATCTTTATCGCAACCGGAGCTCCTAAGGGCTTAAAGATGAAGATCCCCAACGAAGATGCCGAGGGTGTTATGGATGCCGTGGAATTCCTGTGGGATTTTAACCTGGGCAAAGATGTCAAGATTGGCGATAAGGTCATCGTCATCGGTGGCGGAAACTCAGCCATTGATGCGGCCCGAGTTTCCAGACGGTTAGGAAAGGAAACCCATATATTTTACCGGAGGACCAAGGCAGAGATGCCCGCTATTCCGAGCGAAGTCGAAGAAGCTCTTATTGAAGGGATAAACATTCAGTATCTCGTTGCACCCGTTAATGTAATCTCGAGCAACGGGAAGATCGAGGGAATCGAGTGTATCCGGATGAAACTGGGTGATGTGGATGAGAGCGGCAGACGAAGACCTGTGCCCATTGAGGGATCTGAGTTTAAAGTGGATGTGGATTCCTTGATCCTCGCCATCAGCCAAACTCCTGACGTATCGATGTTTGCGGGTGATAATGGCCTCAAGGTCTCCTCATGGAACACTCTTGAAGTCGAAATGGAAACCCTCCTCACGAATGTGGAAGGGATTTTTGCGGGAGGAGATGTTGTTACGGGTCCGAATACGGTGACCGGAGCGATGAATCACGGAAAGACCGCAGCTAAGATGATCGACAGATACATCCAAGGAGAGAAATTGGAAGCCACTTATGAGGTCACTCGTCCTGCAGCCCGGGTCGAAGCGACAGATCTTTCCGAAGAGGAAGCCAAAACCCTGAAGAGACCCGAGATGCCCTGTATCCCGGTCGCGGAAAGGACCAAGAGCTTCAAAGAAGTCGAGTTGGGCTTCAGCGAAGCGGCCGCTATCGCTGAGGCGAAGCGCTGCCTCCGGTGTGACCTGGAGGTCAAAGAGGAGTAATGCCAGTGAGATATAATTATATGACGCCTGATATTTCAAGCGTTGAAATTTTCGATATACAATTCATGAATGGAGGGTCGGCGTGATTAAGCTGACTATAAACGGTATCGAGCACGAATTCACCGAGGGCAAAACGCTTTTAGAATGCATTGAGGATGTCGGATTAAAGGTGCCGACTCTCTGCTACCATAAGGCTTTGCGGCCCTACGGAGCGTGCAGGTTGTGTTTGGTAGAGATTTCGCAAAACGGCCGATCGAAGGTCGAAACGTCGTGTACCTATCCCGCCCAGAATGGTCTGTCCATCCAGACGGATTCTGAGAGGGTAATCAAGGCGCGGAAAGCGATGATCGAATTGCAGCTGGCTCTGTGCCCGGATTCAAAGGCAATTCAGCAGATCGCCGATGAATACGGTGTTAAAGAAACACGGCTCAGGAAGAAGAATGAGGATTGTTTCCTCTGCGGGCTGTGCGTCCGCATGTGTGAGGAACGGATGGGCATCAACGCGATTGGGTTCTCCTTCAGGGGCTCAAAGCGCTTGGTAGGTCCACCCTTCGACGCTCATTCTGATGTCTGTCAGGTCTGCGGCACATGCGCTTTTATCTGTCCCACAGAGAGGATCAAGCTGGATGAGATCAGCAAGAACGATGCCATCCCCATACTGGACGAGTACAATGAGAGACTGAATACTCGCTCTGCGGCCTACATCTCTTATCCCCAAGCGGTTCCCAACAAGGCGGCCATCGATGACAGATATTGTGTGCACATGCTCAAGGGAGAATGCAAGATCTGTGAAGAAGTTTGTGAAGCTGACGCCATTAACTATGAACAAGAAAAAGAGCAGGTCAAGCTGAATGTTGGTGCGGTTGTGCTATCTCCTGGATTTGAGCTGTTCGATGCGAAAGCCAAAGAAGATCTGGGTTACGACCGTTATCCAAATGTCGTTACTTCGATCGAATTTGAACGAATCATGTCGACAACCGGCCCGCACCTTGGACATATTTTAAGGCCCAGTGATGATAAAGAGCCCAAAACGATAGGATTTATCCAGTGTGTGGGTTCGAGAGACTGTGAAAGAGATTATTGCTCATCCGTCTGCTGCATGTATGCGACCAAAGAGGCCATCATCGCCAAAGAGCACATCAGCGGCGAACTCCAGTGTGATATCTTCTTCATGGACTTGCGGGCTTACAGCAAGGGATTCGAAGAGTACTACCAGAAAGGAAAGGAATTGGGGATCGAGTACATAAGATGCCGCCCCCCTGCCATCGAGGAGATCCCAGAAACGAATAATCTTGTTGTCACGTATATCGATGAGAAGGATCAAAAAGTCTCTCGGGAATATGACATGGTTGTCTTGTCTGTGGGCATGGATCCTCCAGAAAACGTGAAGGAGATCTCCGAGAAATTCGGCATCGAACTCAACGAATATGATTTCTGCAAAACAGATACCTTCACACCTGTGGAGTCAACGCGTGATGGCATTTATGTCGCTGGCCCGTTCACAGAGCCAAAAGATATCCCCGAGACCATCATGCAGGCCTCGGGCGCCTCGGCAAAGGTTCTGTCTCTCCTCAAGGATGAAAAGGGGAGCCTGATCACGAAGAAGGAATATCCACCTGAAACAGACATTTCAGAACAGGAACCCAGGATAGGCGTGTTCGTTTGCCACTGCGGCACGAACATTGCCGGAGTCGTTAATGTCCCGAGTGTTGTAGAGTACGCAAAAACGCTCCCGGGTGTCGTATTTGCAGATAATAATTTATACACCTGTTCCAATGATACGCAGGAAATCATCAAAGAGATTATCAAAGAGCACAATCTGAATCGTATTGTTGTTGCTTCATGTACGCCGAGAACCCACGAGCCTCTGTTCAGAAACACGATCCGCGAAGCTGGACTGAACCAATATCTGTTTGAAATGGCAAACATACGGGATCAATGTTCCTGGGTGCATATGACGGAGCCGGAAAAAGCGACCGAGAAATCCAGAGACTTGCTCAGGATGGCCGTGGCCAAAGCCCAGTTGTTGGAACCTCTGCAAACAAGGTATGTGCCCATCGTAAAAGCTGCCCTTGTCATCGGAGGTGGAATAGCGGGCATGTCCTCGGCTCTTGAACTGGCCGATCAAGGATACGATACGTATTTGGTGGAAAGAGACAGCGAGCTTGGTGGAAATCTCAAGCACATTTATTATTTGCTCAACGGAGATAAACCCCAAGAAGAACTGAAAAAGCGGATCCAGCGCATCGAAGACCACCCAAAGGTCCATCTCTACACAGAAGCCAAGATCGAAAACATCGAGGGTTCGATCGGAAAGTTCAAAACAACACTGTCCACTCAGGGAAAGACCATAGAGTTCGAACACGGCGTCGTGGTTGTTGCCACCGGGGCTAAAGAATACGAACCAAAGGAGTATTTGTACGGTAAAGACAAAGATGTCCTCACTCAGGTGGAACTGGAGGAGCGTCTTCGAGAAGGCGGTGAATGGTCGACATCCGCACGCAAAAACTTTCCTAAAAACATCGTCATGATCCAATGTGTGGGTTCTCGGAATGAGGAACACCCTTATTGTTCCCGAATATGCTGTTCCGTTGCCGTGAAGAATGCTCTTAAAATAAAGGAAATTTCGCCGGAGTCGAATATCACCATTCTCTACCGGGATGTGAGGACTTACGGATTCAGAGAAGGATATTACACAAAGGCAAGACAGCAGGGAGTCAGATTCTTGAGGTTCCCCGATGAACAGAATCCTGAAGTCATTTCGAATGGGACTGGGCTTCAGGTGGAAGTTTTTAGTCCGGCGTTAAATACGCAGGTTGAGTTACCCGCTGATCTTGTTGCCCTTTCTGCCGGGATCGTTGCCGACGAGGAGAATGAAGAAATCTCCAAGTTCCTCAAAGTTCCGCTCAACCAGGATAAGTTTTTCCTCGAAGCGCATATGAAACTTCGGCCTGTCGACTTTGCGACCGATGGCGTTTTCCTGTGCGGTCTGGCGCATTCATCTAAATCCTTGGATGAGAGCATCATACAGGCTCAGGCCACAGCCTCAAGAGCAGCGACTGTCCTGGCGAAAGACAACATAGAGCTTGAAGCGACAATTTCTAGTGTCATCGATGAAAACTGTGATGGTTGTGCATACTGCATTGAGCCCTGTCCTTACCAGGCAATAACACTGATCGAATACATGAACAAAGGCTCGGTAAAAAAGACAGTTGATGTGAATGAAACTGCCTGCAAAGGATGCGGCTGTTGTATGGCAACCTGTCCCAAGAAGGGGATACTGGTGAAGGGATTCACGCTGGAACAGCTTGGCGCACAGGTCAATGCGGCTTTAGGAGTAGGATAATGCAAGATGAATTCGAACCTTTGATCATTAGTTTTTGCTGCAATTGGTGTTCCTATACCGGAGCAGATTTAGCGGGTGTATCCAGATTGCAGTATCCGCCAAATTACAGAATAATCAGAGTGATGTGCTCGAGCATGGTCCATCCCAACCTGGTGATAGATGCGCTAACCAAGGGCGCTGATGGCGTCATCATCTGCGGATGCCATATCGGCGATTGTCACTATGAAGACGGAAATGTCAAGACCGAAAAAAGAGCAGAGGCCATTACGATCATGCTGGAGGATTTCGGACTGGAAGAAGAGCGGTTTCGTCTGGAGTGGATTTCAGCTTCCGAAGGTCCAAAGTTTGCGCAGGTGGCCAAAGAGTTTATCGAGCAGATCAAACAGTTGGGGCCGAGCCCCTACAAAATGTAATTTATAGGGAGTTATAAATGCCAGATGCCTCCAAAATCATAAACGACAGAAAAGTGATGTGGGATGGCGTCGAGTACGAGACAGAAAAAGAGGCTCAGGACGTGAAAAAGACGTACGAGGATGGTAACTTTGAGGTTGAACTGGTTGAAGAAGAAGGGAAATACCTGCTTTACACGCGAAGAGTCGTCACGGAGATCGTACTCGAGGGTGAAGCGCCACCCTAGGTTCGCCAGGTCTTAAATTCCCGATCTACCACATCCATCTTGAGACTTTTCTATGAGTTTTTTCCCGGGGAATTCTATCTTTTGAGTCAAAATCGCCTGAAAATGTGTTTTATCTAACATTTATAGGGATTTGGACCCAGCTCCTTAAGAGTTTTTGTCATCTCATCGGCAACTTCGACAAACTTGGGCCCTTCTGAGGCGGATATCCATTCTAATCTGAAGCGTTCTTCTTCCAGTCCAAAATCTTCAAGCATCAGGGTAATTGCCTCTGCTCTTTTTTCTGCCCTTGTGTTACCATCTTGATAATGGCAGTCGCCGATATGGCAGCCACAGATGAGGATTCCATCAGCCCTGCCTTGAGTTAGAGCATTCATGACAAAATTGGGGTGAACCATGCCCGAACACATGCAGCGGATGATATGAACATTCGTTGGGTATTGCAGACGTGCCGTTCCTGCAGAATCTGCAGCTGCATAGGAACACCAATTGCAACAGAATGCGATGATAACCGGTTCATAATCATTTGTCATTTTATTCGCTCCCCGCTATGGAATTGATCATTTCTTCAAAATATTCAGGCTTAAAATGCCTGACAAAAATGCCCTCTTTAGGACATGTCGCCATACAAACGCCGCAACCGCGGCAGATAGCTTCATTGACTTCAACTGTCTTTTTTATGCTTCCCTTTTGTTGATACTCAATAAGCGTTATCGCTTGGGCAGGACACGGGTCAATGCAGTATGCACAACCGTCACACTTCTCATCCACGACCACCGAGATTGTGGGAGATTTCACCAGCTCTTCTTTGGAGATCACTCCTGCAACGCGAGATGCCGTCCCTTCACCGTCAATGATAGCTTCGGGGATGCCCATCTCTTTTCGCGCCGTGCCGCATTTGAATACCCCGTCAGTATTAAAGTCAAGGGGATTTAAAATCCCGAGCATTCCGACAAAGAAATTCTTATCGTCTCTTTGAAGGAGCAAATCCTTCTCGAAATCACCATCCTCTGGCTCTGCTCTCATATCGACAGAGGTCGCCACAACAACGGAGCCAATGTCTAGACTCTCTTTTCCACTGGGTTTAACAATTTCGGCTTGGAAATTCCCGACAAAGCCTTCAACTCTTCCCACGCTGGCCTCTGTATAAATCTTCACGTTCTTTTTTTTATCCAATTCATCGATCATGTTCTCAACAGTTTTGTTTTTATTTTCCTTTGCTTGACGCAGATCTTCTTCCTTTGCGACCAGATAAACATCGAGACCGGCTTGTCCAAGCCTTAGAGCACAGGCAATGCTACTGGGCGTCCCTCCTATCACTAGACAGGCCGGTGTTACGGGCACATGAATATTTTCTAAAGATTCAAGCTTTGTGACCCGGTTTGCTCCCATTCTCATTAGAGTCTTTGCTTTCTCTGTGGCTTTGTGTTTGTCTGTGGAATGCACCCAGGTGCAGTGGTTGCGCAAGTTCACGATTTCCATAAGATAAGGATTGAGACCGCCCATTTCTGTGTGAAGGAAGAAAAGGTCTTCATGGGTTTTTGGTGAACATGCGCCTATAACAAGCCTGTTAAATTCTTTCGTTTTTAAAAGTTTCCGTATTGCGACACCGTCGCAGCCAAAAGGAGTCAATTCAACATGTTTGACATGAGGAAGTGATTGTGCGTACTCAATAAGTTCATCCATATCCAGAAGGCCTGCTATATTTATACCGCAGCGGCATATAACAGCAAGAGTCGATGGCTCATCTCCCGGCTCTACGGGTAATATGTCTTTTTCCGGCGGAGTCACGAGTTCTGTTCCCCTGGACGGAGCTAATAATGCAGCGGCATGCGATGCGGCGGAACATGCCTGGATGACGGCATCATCAATGCCCTTAGGCTCCTGAGCACTTCCGCATACAAAAATGCCTTCTTTGGATGTGTGAATAGGATGGGAAGCTTCTGTTTTTTTGCCAAAAAACCCCCATTCATCGAGTTCCAAACCCATCGATTCTGCAAGCTTGAGAGTGCTTTTAGTAGGAGCATAAGGGGGGACCAAAACGAACATCTCTGCATTGAAAGATTCCGTATCGTATGTGATATCAACGTTCCCGTCTTTTCCTTCAATAACGGTTAGGCAATCTGTCTTGATGAAGTTTATTTTGGCTTCTTTGGCTTTTTGGCAAAAATCAACATAATCATCTCTTTCAAGATTCATGTCTTCATAAAAGACAGAAACAGAAGCATCTGGATTTCTTTCGATGGTCCCCATGGCCTCTGCCACGGCCGTCATAAAGCCCACAGGAGATGGGTTGCTGAGCACATACCATGCTACAGATTGTGGTTCTTTTTTATCGTCGCGTTTTATAATGCCACCCGTCGGACCAAGGCCTGAAAGCAGACGTTCATACTCGAGCGCAGTGAGGACATTTGGAAACTTCCCGTATCCAAATGTTTCTAATGAATCTGTTTTCATTTCGTCCAAGCCTGTGGCTAGAATAACTGCACCCACGTTAAATTCTACCTCTACAGGTTTCTGGTCGAATACAATGGCCTCTGGCTCACAGACCTCAACGCAGGGAGGGATGTCCTTGTCGCCGCATTTGCCTTCACGAATATAGGTGCATTTTTCTGCATCGATCAAAGCCTTTCTCGGCGGGAATGGTGAATAAAAATATATGGCTTTGGTGGCGCCCCTGCCAAAGTTAAACTCCATAGGTAGTCCTCCGACCGGGCAAACGGGAAAACAGTCCGTGCACGCCGTACACTTCATCGGATCGACGTATCTTGGATTTTTGACGACTTTGACCTTAAAGTCACCCGCTTCTCCGTCTATACTTTTCACCTGTGCGAAGGCTACGATTGTCATGTTGGGATTACTGGTGAGCTCCAGCATGCGTGGCAGTATCGTGCATGTCGAACACTCATTCGACGGAAACATTTTATCAATCTGAGCCATCTTGCCTCCGATTGTCGGCTTTTCCTCAACAAGGATAACTTTAAATCCCTGATTTAAGAGTTCTGCACTTGCCCTCATTCCTGCAGGACCGGCACCTACAATAAGTACGGACCCTTTCATTGTGTTTGACCTCCTTTTTCTGTTACTCTATCTGGTGCAATCCGCTGAGCATCGCCAGAATTTTGTGATACTCATCAGTTTTGTTGTCTAGAATAATGTTGCTCTTGACAACAAATAATGCTCAGGCTATATATATTAAATAAGAATGATTATCATTGTCAATAAGGAAAAATAAAATGCCAAAATCCCACAGGCTAAGACATCGATTTAACGGCCATACCTCCCGATTGACTGCACCCAGAGAGGCCATATTGGAATTTTTGAGCAAATCATCAAAACACTTGAGTGCCAAGGAAATCTACGCTTACCTCCACAGATCTTATCCAAGAATGGGGCTGAGCACTGTCTACCGTACCCTTGACCTTTTGGCCCGAATGGGCATTGTTACGAAACTATCCCTCGGTGATGGACAAAGCCGGTATGAGTTCAAATCCAGCGAAAAAGAGGAGCATCACCACCACCTTATTTGTACAAGTTGCGGGAAAATCATTAACTACAGTGAGTTCTTGGAGGAGGAACTACGCCTCGTAAAAAAGACAGAAGAAAAACTGGAAAAAAAATATAACTTTACTATCCAGGATCACAACATCGAGTTTTTAGGCATATGTGGAGAGTGCAGATAAATGAGCTGTATAATAAAAATGGGAATTCCGCTGATATCCGTCAATTAGCCCAGAAATTCCACAGAAATTATGAATGCCGCATGCTGTCCGTAATGTTCTAAATACCTGTCGAGTTCTTCCTGGTCGAATAAATATTCCTCAATATAGGGATCTTCATCCATGGGGACCACGACCTTGACTTCGTAGTGACCATTCCAGAATTTTTGAAGTTGCTCCTTGCTTATCACTTGCTTCATATTTTTCACTGCCCGGACTTATTCGTAAAAATTGATGAAATTTTTCCTGTTTTTTCTGCTGACATCCAGATGGAAAATAGCATAAACAAAACGGAAAGGTCAATGCCAGGGAGGATCTTGGACGCAGACCTTTCCAAAGCTTTGTGAATTGATGGTCCGAAAGTTCCAATTGGTGATTTCGAAAACACGCTCAGTTTCCCCAGCGAGGAAACTTCGCTCGATTCCGGGCTTCCCTCACATCTCTCCCTGAGAGATGTACCATGCCCGTCCATCCCTCCATACGGTTTTCTCCACCACACAATTGGAACTCCCATAGATCCATTTAATTCCTGCCATCACGATTATAGAAATGCTTCACATGAAATCCGGTTGAGGGACACTGAATAAATAAAAAGGACTGCCTCCATTTCAGTTTCAGGGAGGCAGTCCTTTTGGTGTGCTATAAGAGTGACTTTAACGTATTTAATGGTCCGTTCGCGTTGGCTTGGGTTCCGCAACTGATTTGGTGTCCACTTTGAGCTGCAATTTTTTTCTCTGTGCAGCCTTGATGGCGATCTGGCGATCGACCTCATCCTGGATCGTCTGGTGGAACTCACAGCTTTCGCATCGATAGACTTGGGAACAGGCTCTAGAAGAGATCTCTCCGCTCAAGGTGTACCTGCACTCGTTCCTTCCGGACTGGGTAGCGAGCTTCTCCAGGAACGGTTTGATCCTCTCATCATTGGCGAATTTTTCCTTTTGCATCATTGCTGAGTGGAAATTACACACATTCTGGCATTGGTATCCCAGTGTGCACCTGCGTTTTTTGACAATACCCGCCTGCATCCAGATGCAAGGCGCGATGATCAAGTCTTCAACGACAGGTTCTTCGACAGCTGGGGTTGGGATGACATCCCCTTCAAAGGCTTGCTTGATCAGGGTTTCCAGATAAGTGAGCTCGAAAGGTTTTTGTAAGTATTCCGTAGCTCCCTTGCGCATGGCCTCTTCTTCGGTTTCCACCGAGGGATAAGCAGTGATGATGATCACCTTGGCATCGGGGTTTTTTTGTCGGACTTCTTCGAGAACCGAAAGCCCGTTTCGACCCGGCAATCGAAGGTCGATGATCATAACGTTGTAATCTTCCAGTTTAAGGTTTTCTAACGCTTTTTCACCGTCGATAGCAGTGTCGACCGTGTGTCCCCCATCCGAGAAGTAATCCACCAACGCTTCCCGCATAATGTCTTCGTCTTCGACAACCAACATATTTTCTTTTTTCATTTTGTTCCTCCAATCCTTGGATTTTTGTTCAATTCTTCGAGGATAATCTTTATTATTGCATTTATCCTTTTTGAATTAATCATTGCATTCATCCATACTGCAAGTGGTGTGCCAACTTGATGTGTCGTTCCGAAAAATCTAAAAAAAACATTCTAATTATTTGTAAATAAACAAGTTATAAATATGACAAAACCTTGGGATAGATTTGGAGTAATTTGAAAGCTGTCTATTAATTAGACAATGGCCGTCTAATTAATTGACAGTATGGCCATATTTTTTGAGTTTATTGTACAAAGTCATCCGCTGTATGCCGAGGATCTTTGCCGCTTCTGAGATATTGCCTTCTGTTTCTTCGAGAACATGGAGGATATGATGTTTGGTGACCGCTTCGATCGTTTTTTCTTCTTCGAGAATAGGATGAATTATGTCCTGTGGGAGTTCGGCCATCGTGACAGCATTCGTTGTGGAGAGGATGACACCGTGTTCGATCATGTTTTCCAGCTCTCTCACATTGCCGGGCCATGAGTAGTTCAGCATGAACTCGATAACCTCTGGAGAGAGGTTAATGACATCCTTGTTGTTTTCTTCGGCATATTTTTTCAGGAAATGCTCTGCCAGGGGAAGAATATCCTCCCGTCTGTCCTTGAGAGCCGGCAGGTGAATGGTCACGACTTTTAACCGGTAGTACAGGTCCTCCCTGAATTGGCCCTGCATGACCATATGCCTTAAATCCTTATTTGTTGCAGTGATGACCCTTGTATCCACCGAAATCTCTTCATTGCTCCCTATGCGCGTGATCTTTTTATCTTCAAGGGTTCTAAGGAGATGGACCTGGGTGTTGGCGTTGATCTCGCCGATTTCATCCAGGAACAGTGTTCCCTTGTCTGCCGCCTCGAATTTGCCTTTTTTCCGTTCCACCGCACCCGTAAAGGATCCTTTTTCATGGCCGAAGAGTTCGCTTTCGAGAAGACTTTCGGGAAGAGCTGCGCAACTTGTGGCGATAAAAGGTTTGCTCCGGCGTTTGCTTTGATGGTGAACAGCGCGGGCCACGACTTCTTTCCCCGTACCCGTCTCTCCCATGATCAACACAGTCGCATTTGTCGGGGCAACTATCCGGATCAGTTCGAATATCTTCAGCATCTTGGGGCTTTTGGCAATGATCCCCTCAAAATGAAACCGGTCTTTGATCTTCTGCCGGAGTTTGATGTTTTCCTCTATAAGGTTTTGGTGCTCCACTAGCTTTTCTATCAAAAGTTCTACCTTTTCCGGGCAAAATGGCTTTTCGATATAATCGAATGCCCCCTCTCTGATGGCTGTTATGGCCGATTGGATGGTTGCGTGGGCAGTTATGATGACTGTTGACAGCGTGGGAATGATTTTTTTGGCTTCGTTCATGAGTTCGATACCGTTCATGCCCGGCATGACGAGATCGGCCACCATGATTTTTGGCTTTTCTTTTTTTATAATAGGGAGTGCCGCCTCGGCTGACTCGGCGACATCGACATCGTATCCCGCACCATCCAGCCAGTCGCTGAGCGAATCTCTGACGATGCTTTCATCGTCGACGATGAGTATCTTAGTCTTTTTGCCCATCCATGGCCTCCAGATAAATCGTGAATGTCGTGCCCTCGCCGGGTGAGCTTTCGACATCTATTCTACCCTTGTGTTTTCCTATGATCCCGTGGACGACAGAAAGTCCAAGCCCTACGCCCACCCCTTTCTCTTTGGTTGTGAAAAAAGGAGTGAAGAGTTTTTTCAGGTTCTCCTTAGCGATCCCAACTCCCGTATCCTTAATATCGATGCGTACAGCATTTTTGTAGGAATCTCCGAGCCGGACAGCCGGGACCGTTGATGTCGTGATGGTGAGTTCCCCACCTTCGGGCATAGCTTGAGTGGCATTGAGCAAAATATTGATCAACACTTGCTGAATCTTGTCAAAATCTGCCTGGACTAAAGGGAGTTCGGCATCCAAATTTTTCTCTAGGACAATATTTTCAAGGTTGATTTGATTTTCCACAAGAGGGAGCGCCGCATCGATGACCTTATTGATTTCCACAGGGCTCATGCTGGGTTCGGATTGGCGGGCAAAGGCGAGAAGGTTTCTGATGATTCGCGTTGTCCTGTCCAGCTCGCTTTCCATTTTCGAAAGCTGTTCTTCTGTTTTCTCATCCTGCAGCTTTTGGTCCCTATACTTCTTTTGGAAGAGTTTGATGTAGACCATGATCCCTGCTAAGGGATTATTGACTTCGTGGACCACGCTGGCGGCAAGCTGGCCCAAAGAGGCCATCTTTTCGGATTGGATCAATTCTTCCTCTGTTTGCTTGCGCACGGTCACATCCTCTCCCGAACTCAGAGTGCCGATGATATTCCCATTTTCATCTCTGAGTGTTGTGTTGTGCCAGGCTATGATTCGTTCCTCTCCCTGTTTATTGACGATGGTGTTTTCGTAGTCCTCTGCTTCTTCTCTTTCCCCGGCCATCACCTGTTGAAAGACGCGCTTTCTTTCTTCCCGATCTGCCTCAGGGACGCAGAGGTCATACCAATTCTTGCCTAATATTTCGTCTTCGCTGTAACCTAACACTTGGCATCCTTTCCTGTTGATGAGGGAAACTATCCCCTTTTCGGTTATCGCCATGATGATAACCCCTGCAATATTGAGATATTGCTGGGCCTTGTTTCGTTCTTCGCGTAACTTCCCCCATAATCCCTTGTGTTGGGTCAAATCCCTGAAGTTTTCAACAGCCCCTATGATTGTTCCATCTTTGTCTCGTAAAGGCGCTGTAGTGATGTTTACGGGGACTTGTTTCCCCGATTTATTTGTTAACGCGACCTCGTAGCTAAAGACAGGTTTTTCTTTTTCTACAACCTCTTTGAGTGGACATGAATCCTCACACACCGCACTCTTGAGAACTTCGCAGCATTTTTTTCCAAGCGCTTCTTCTTTTGTGAAACCCGTGATCTCCTCTGCCGAACGATTAAAAAAGGTGATCCTGGAGTCGTTATCCATGGCTAAAACCCCGCCCTCCATACTTTCCAGTATGCTCTCTGGATTCTCTTTTGCGAATGTACTCTCTTTTGCCACTTCTATCTCTCCCTATGAGCTGAATTATTCATAAATGCTGTTGCCAAATCTATGCTCTAAAATCATTTTATATCTTATTGGCAACATCTTTTCCCCTTCGGGCGACCCAATCTCACTCTAAAGCCTTCGTTGTAGCTCCCTCGCAGTAGTTCACTACAGCTTCGGGAGCCACTGCCTCGTCTTTGCAGCGACCTCGGCTCGTGAATAATCCATCTCAACCCTGAATTATTCGTAAGAGCTGTCTGTCGCTCGCCTCTAGAGCGACCTTGACGCTTAAATAATCCTGGCGATACCTATTATAAGGAAAATTTCTATTTTTGTATTTTTTTTAGTTCTTCTCTGATCTTTTTTATGCCCTCGAGAGAGTTTATGGGAGTATCTCCGAGTTCGGTTTTAATTTTTTTGGTATCGAACCTACAAGTATCAGAGTTCTTGGTATGAACATACACCAGGTTTATCTCTGGGCTGCCCATAACTAATGTGATGACCGTCTGGTTGATATCTCCCAGGGGTTTGCGGTCGATGTGGCTGTGCTGGAAATCCGCTCGAATCTGAGTTCCCTTTCCTTTTGTTGATGTGATGACAAGTTTACCGTTGGCCGCTTTGGCCGATTCTGATAAGAGAGGTATTCCCAGGCCGAACCGACGGACTGTCTTGGAGGTGTAGAAAGGATCGAACACTTTGTCCACAGTTTCCTCATCCATCCCTATTCCGTTGTCGAGCACTTCGAGTGTAAGAAGATCCTTTTCTGTATCTTCCGTTATTCTGATTTCGATTGTATCCGCGTTCGCCGCCACTGAATTCTCGACGATATCCAGAATGTGCAAGGAGAGGTCTTCCATCGTAGAATCAGCGAATGATTCGCCTTCCCTCCTCGTTTTTTAATGCCTTCTTGATTTCTGCGACGGTTTTGTCCTCGAGTAAAAAAGAGGTGAAGGTTTTTCCGATGTCATCAGGATAGTGCGCATCAGAGGAGCTTGTGATCGGATAATCGTAGGGATAAGCTGTCCTTGCGTCTTCGTAATTTACTCGAGGAGATATTTCCAGTGCATCCAGTTCCAGGTCCTCGGGGACGAAACCCAATTGACCGATGATACTATAAGCCTCTCTGTCGATATGGGAAGCGATCGCTATTCCACCGAGAGAATGGATCGATCGGATGACATCACCAAGAGCGATCGTTGTCGCCCCTATCAAGAGTTTTTCGCTAAAGCCCAGCACCTCTTCTTTTTCATTCACGATGACCTGCATGCCAAAGGCATCGGGATCGTTCTCTCCGGGCAGGTTTTGGTAGACATAATCCTGGAGTTTGAGAGCGTTTTCGATCTCATCAAAAAGAGCCAGGACATGAACCTCCTCCTGGGAGGTCACTTCCATACCAGGAAGAACTCCAATATCCATGGAGTCGGCAGCCTTCATCAAGCCGGGTGAGTTTTCTGTTGAATTGTGATCACAGATGCCAAGGATGTCGATTCCTTTTTTTTTTGCCGAGGCCAGGATCCCCCGGGGTGACATATTCAGTTCCGTACAGGGGGAGAGGCAGGTGTGAATATGCAGGTCCGCCTTAAACGGTCTGAGCATGAATTAGTCCTGAGAACTAATCAGATCGTATAGTTTTCCAGAGGCTTCAAAGGCCATATCGGCACTCGAAAGGAGGGGCACATCTTCCTCCATGGCTTTCTTAAGGGTGTCTTCATCGGGTTCGCGGTTGTTGACAAGGATGATCCCGGCTAGGTCTTTCAGTTTAGCCACAGCGATCGTGTTTTGGTGCGTCTGCAGAGTGATCCAGAGATTGCCTTCCTTGCTGTTGGCGATCACATCACTGAGTAAGTCACTCGTATACCCACCCGTGACATCCGTATCCAGTTTTTGTTGGCCCGAGAGCGCGCTTAACTCGAGTTTTTCGATAATTTCTTTGAGTTTCATTGTTATTCCTTCTTTTCTTGTGCCTTACTTTTGATCGATCGAATCGGGTGTAATGACACAGACTTATCAAGCAGCTCTGAAAGCTCCTTGGAGAGCTTTTCAAATTTTTGAGGGAAGCTAAAAATACAATCTGTCTGTTTGGCATCTCCTTTGACGACATCTTCTGCAAAGGTCAGACATGTGGGAGCCCCGCAGATACCACAATCGAGCTTGGGCAGAGAATCGTGGATTTCCTCTTTTTTCTTTCTCTTCTTTATGGCTTTGGCCAAGTCCTTATCCAGGGGTTTAATGGGTCTGGGCTCGAACTTCCCGTTGATGAAAAAATAATTCTGCTTGTACAGCTTTCGGACTTCCCGGATATCGGGGCAGGCTTTGATTTGTTCATATTCAAGGGTTTCGATCAACTTGAGGATCTTGTTGTGAGATGTATAGATATTCTCCACGGTTAATGATCCTCCGACACAACCCTGGGGGCAGGAATAGGCTTCTATAAAGTCCATATCTCTGAGCTTTCCCGTTTCAATATCATCAAAGACCTTGATGATCTCGCCCAATCCCGAGACGGCTAGGGCGTTTTTTAATCTCAAAGTGCGGCTAATCCCACCCGCCATCGCCCATCCCATACCAAGAATACAGATATCCTCCAGATCCTTTCGGTAGGATTCCTTTTTAACCGTTTCCAATGCGGAAAGAATAGAGCCATAGATATCGGAGATGGAGATGGCCCCGTCTAAGTAGGACCTCCCTTTTTCTGCGGGTTGTTTAATGGAGATCATCTTGGCCGGACATGGAGTGAGATAGAATATGCCGATCTCATTTTCTTTAAGGCCGAGTTTCTTGGACTTTGTCTTTTTGAGCTCCCTAGCAGCGACTTCCCTGGGCAGGTCGATGGGGATGAGCTGGTCGATGAGAGCGGGGTACTTGACCTGGATCAAACGGACGACAGTGGGGCAAGCGATGGAGATCAAAGGCCTTGGTCCTGTATATTCGCGGAGGTATTCCTGGATGGCGAAGCTGATCTCGCCACACGTCAAGGAGAGGTCAAACGCATCGTCGAATCCGACTTTTTTCAAGCTGGCAATGATTCTTTTTGGAAGGATTTCTTTTCCGAATTGAGCCTGCAATCCCGGAGAAGGAAGGGCTACAGTATGCTTAAATTTCGCCAGCTCCCCAAAAGGATCTGTTTTCGGGATGATGGCGTCGTTGGGACAGACGGTTATGCACTCTCCGCAATCGATACACTTTTCCTCGATGATTTTGGCTATCCCATTCCTAACCCTTATAGCCTGAGTGGGACAAATCCTCATACATTTCATCCGTCCATCGCATTTTTCAGCATCGATCACAATGGAATGATAGTATTGGCTCATGCGTGTCCTGTCTTATTCAAACAAAATATAATGTCCAATAACGTCCCCTCACCCGGTGTAGATGAAATCTCGAACTTGTCGGCATTTCTTTTAATGTTAGGAAGACCCATCCCCGCGCCGAATCCCATCTCCCGCATTTTATCCGTGGCCGTCGAATATCCCTCCTGCATGGCCTTTTCGATGTCTTCGATCCCAGGACCGTTATCCTTAAGCTCGAGATGAAGCTTTTCCGGCGTGATGTTCAGGGTGATCCGTCCGCTGTTCGCATACATGACGACGTTCATTTCTGCCTCGTAGGAAGCAATCGCGGCTCTTCGGATGATCGTGGGGTCGATGCCGATCTCTTGAAGGATTTCCTTGATCTTGGTCGAGATAGTGCCCGCTTTGCTGAAATCTCCTCCTGAAATTTCAAAGCGCTCTGATAGAATATAATCGGAACTCGCCATAACACTGCTTAACTTATAATGACACCCGGGAGTCCTTTGCCGTAAAGGATACCACAGGCGGCATACATCGTGTGTTGTGTGGTAAGGAGAGGGATGTCCTTATCTTTGGCCAGGTCGATCCCCACATCATCGGGCTTTTTCCCTCGAACATAGATAATCGCACTTGCTTCTATGATATCCGCTGTTCGGACAGATTGGCTGTTGGAAAGGCCCGTCAGAAGAAGGAGCCCGGGTTGTCCAAAGGCAAGGACGTCGCTCATCATATCGGACCCCCCTGCAAATTTTATGTCGATATCGAGATGTTTGTCACCGCATATGACTTCGGCATCGAGCAGTTCTTTGATTTCTTTGAGTGTCATTTTAGGGACTCATAGTGTAACTATTCAAGTATCCAGAAGTCAATACTCTGGCCGCATTTTACTCTATTCTCGAATGGAGAGACCGCTTTCCAAACGATTCGTACGGAGATCAGCTCCTGTATCAGGATGTTACCCTGAAGAATTCATCAGCGATACTCTGAGCCATGAGTGGAACGGCTTTTTGGAGAGGCTCGGATAATCCTGATTTAATGGTGTCCGGGATTTCTTTAACCTGACAGACTTTTACGATGACCTCCACCGAACAAAGGTCCTTGAGTTCTTTCAGGAGATTTGAGGAAGGGACTTGATGGATAGAAAAGTCATCGATTTTTTCAAAAGGAATTTCATCAAGAGAAATATCAAAAATCTCGCCTGGCTCCCTCCCCTTATCCACAGCATCGATGACAACTATGACCTTGGGATGGACGTCACTCAAGGTGATTGTAAACAGGATCCTTCTTATTCCCGTGCCGGCATCTGCAAGACACACGTTTTCTGGAATGGTGAAGTGACTCTCAAGATATTCTATGACCTCGGGGCCGAAGCCGTCATCGCCGAAGAGCTTGTTCCCGACTCCGACGATTAAAATCTCTTTTCGACAGTAACTTGGGAATTCTTCCATTTCTCTCTCGAAGCAGCCTCTCTATCTAAGAAGGTTGAATAAATAAAAATGGCTGATGTGAACACGGGATGTGTTCACATCAGCCTGGTGTAGACTTTTAGCCTGTTTTGAGTGTTGTCTGATTACCTTTTGATATTGGCAAACGTATCTAAGTGATTTCCCTTGGCATCGAAAATATCAAGTTTCACGCCGATTTTTCCATCTAGATTGTGTGTCGCGCAGGAAAGGCAGGGATCATGAGCCCTTATTGTCATTTCGACCATGTTCAGGATTTCTTCGTTGTAGTTGCCGTCTTTGATCAGATCTTTGGCCGCACGTTTGACAGACATATTCATGGGAGCATTGTTGTGCGTTGTGCCTACAATCAGGTTCACATTGGTAAGGAGTCCATTTTCATCGGTTTCATAGTCATGGATGAGTGTTCCTCTTGGAGCTTCGACACAACCAACTCCTCTGGCTGCTCTGGGTTCCACTTTCACTCTGGTGTCGGTCGAGGTGATCTCCGGATCGTCAAGGAGCCGAATCGTGTTTTCTGCGTTATAGAGCAGCTCGATCAATCTTGCCCAGTGGTAGAGTAGAGGCTGTTGAGCAGGGCGGCCGAATTTTGACCTGAACTCTTCAAACTCAGCTTGAGCCAAGGGGGTCGGGATCTTATCGATCACATTCATGCGTGCCAGAGTATTCGTTCGATAAATTCCGTTGGGATTATCCAGGTCCATCGAGAATTCACCCGCTTTTTTCATGTACGGGAACTTCAGGTAGGACCAAGGTTCCACATGCTCACGAATATAATCTGTGTACTCCTCGTACTTGAAGTCTTCATAAGAACCGTCGACATTCATCATGCGCAGTTTTCCATCGTAAAGATCGAGTGCCCCATCTTCTGTTACGGTTCCTAAGAATCCCGTGTTGATAACACCCAGAGAATTCACGACATCTAGATATTTGGGGAAGACGTTCTCTTTTGTGAAGGCAATGGAGAATTTAGAGAATTCGAGCATTTCGTCTGCCATTGTCTTCAACTCTTGTCTCTCTGCTTCTAATAGAGGTCGGCTGAATCCGCCAGGAACAGCAGCCGCTGGATGGATCGCTTTTCCTGCGATCATCTCCAACATATGGCCTGCCATATGTCTGCATCTGACAACTTTTTTAGCTATATCGGGGGCCTCCCCAAGGATGCCTATGACATTCCTGACAGAATAATCTGCACCCGGTCCAAGGATAAAATCCGCTGCAGCTAAAAAGTAGAAGTGGAGGATGTGCTCTTCCATGTAAGCAATGCTGTTGCACAACTCCCTTAATTTTGCTCCCGCAGAAGCCGGTTCCACCCCAAATACTGCATCGGTTGCCTTTGCTGAAGCATTGTGATGTGACCAGGGGCAAACGCCGCATATCCGCGTGGTGATTCTCGGCATTTCTTCCACTGGCTTGCCAATACAGAATGGCTCGAATCCTCGTAATTCAAGGACATTCATTTGAGCATCGCTTACATTCCCAGCATCATCGAGCTGGATAGTAACCTTTGCGTGCCCTTCGATTCTTGTGACAGGTTGAATTGTAAGTGTTTTTCCCATGATTTAACTCCTCTTCGGTAATGGCCGCAACCGCCCGGCTCCAGAAAACCTGTTAAATGTTGCTGCTCGATCTGGGATCTGTTTGACATCGAGGCCGATAGTGGACAGGGCTCCCATCATATCAACCATCGGATTGGCTGTATCTGAGAGGGGGCCAAAACATCCCCGGCAGGGCATGTAGGCTTTTATGCATCGAGGCGTTCCCTCTGCACCCCCACAACCTGCTTTTGTAGCGGGGCCATTGCATAAAAATCCTTGTTCCATGAAGCAGCGAACGGTGTCCAAAGGTTTCCCTGGTTCGAAATCAACGGCTTCAAGTGGTCTTTTTATGCTTGCCACAGCTTTCTTTTCCCGAATAGTCGGGCATTCATCACACACACTCTTACCCGGGAGCTCGATACTTCTTCCCTCCAAAAGTGCAGTCAATGCATCTGCGACCATTTCAGGTGTTGTAGGACAGCCGGGTAGCTTGACGTCAACGTTGACGACTTCATGCAAGGCATAAATTCTGTCGGTAAAGGGTGAGACAGCCTCTGAGGGAGTGTCCGCAGCATCTGTGGTAGCCAAGCCTCGAAAAATCTTGTCCTGAAGTTCATCCACAGTAAACTGATTCGCTAGAGCTGGCAATCCGCCGTAACAGGCACAGGAACCTAAGGCAATGAGTGTGTTACACTTTCGTCTCATCTCCTCGGCGATCTCTCTGTTTTCTTCCACCCGGATTCCGCCAGAAATGATTCCCACATCGGCTTCAGGGATTTCTGGGCCAGCTTGATCACCTTTCTGTCCGAATAGCTTGTGATCCATAAGGACAGGCATGTGAACAAACTCGAGCTGGGGTAGAAGGTCAAGAAGTGGTTCGCCAATGTCAAGGATGGTGATTTCACAACCCGCACAGATGGTAAACCACTCTTCCGCTACTTTTACAGCCATAGTTACCTCCTAAAGAAAATTTTTAGACTGGTACGCACATAAAAACACGCATTTTTTTGCATCCCGATAAGTCATTGAAACATTTGAAGGTACCTAAAATGCACAGCCTTGTCAATACTTTTTCGTGATTTCTAGAATATATTTTTGTCGAGTAAAATGTATAAAAGAAATAAGATGGAAATCCAAATATAGGCGGCGCTTAAGAATTTACTTTTTAAACTTGCTTTTTTCATAAAAAAAAAAGTAAAATTTAGAAAATTAAAACTAACTCACTCAAGAAGGAGGAAGAATGGATAGAAAAACTCTTTCTTTACTGGCGGTCATTCTCGTTTTGTGCTTTTTTTCGAGCTGCTCGTCTCACCCGGAAGAAGCTCTTCTTAAAAGGTATTTTGATGCCCTTGGTTTGAACGATAACACGACGCTTTCGACAATGGCTTTGGAGCCGACCGATATCTCTGCAGATAGCTGGGAGATCCTCAATGTCAGCGAAGAGGTGGTCGAAGCCTTCAGCTTGCCCGAAATGAACAAGGCGGAGCTGGACGCCAAAAAAACGTTGGAGGATCATGTCGGTGTCACGCTGGATGCTCGAGATGAATGGGATAATGCTGTGTATGAGGGAGAGAGAGCACGGACAAGAGCTGCGAGGCGTGCGGCAAATGCCAAGGCCGATGAGTTGAAGGTCAAGTACGATGAGATTCTTGGCGAGCACAAAGAGATGCAGAAAACCTACAATGAGGCGAAAGCTGCTGCCGCCAAAGAGGAAGAGATCGCGACATTCTCTCTCGGTCATGGCGAGCTTCCAACAATACGGGATTTTACAGGTGAGGTGTTTAAAAAAGAAGTTGATGTGAAAACAGAGGGTGAAGCAGGAGTGAAGAATTACCGGATCTATCTCAGAAGATACATCCTGCAAGATGAGGCGATGGGAATCCATCACAGGGGTAGATGGATCATCGTCAAGTTCGAAAATCTCAGCTAACAGAAGTATTGACTCTTTTTCGTATTTCCTTTATAAATACTATTTTTCTGTAAACGGGCCGTTAGCTCAGAGGGAGAGCACCGGCCTTTTAAGCCGGGTGTCGCTGGTTCGAGTCCAGCACGGCTCACCACCCACCGCGCTCCTGTCGTCTAGCCTGGCCTAGGACACCGCCCTTTCAAGGCGGCGACACGGGTTCAAATCCCGTCAGGAGCGCCACCCGTTTCCCCGAGAAATCCCAGATTTCCTTTGAGCATGTATGAAAACGCTGCCTTCATCAAGGGCTA
Source organism: Candidatus Aminicenantota bacterium (assembly GCA_050115915.1). Lineage (GTDB taxonomy): Bacteria > Acidobacteriota > Aminicenantia > Aminicenantales > Aminicenantaceae > WTAW01. The sequence goes on along the minus strand of JASFPP010000027.1, from coordinate 92 downwards.
TTTGTCTTTATTTTCATCTCCTCTCTTTTATTTGAATGATATCCGTCATTTTGGCTCAAAGCCGATTCCTCGGATGCATGTATTCGCCGTCA
>JASFPP010000026.1:0-27872 GCA_050115915.1 Candidatus Aminicenantota bacterium | reverse complement strand
CAAATCCAGCTCGTAGCGGGTGGTCATATTTTTGAACATGGGAACGCTGACAGTCTGGATATGTTCAGGGAGAGAACTCCCTGTCCCGCTGAGATGATAGCCACACTGGAGCGAAAAAAGGCAAATACCGCAAAGGGCAACACCGAGAGAAGCGAGTTTCGATCTTCCCAATATCCGCATGATCAAACCACAATATTCACGATTTTATTCTTTATATAAATGAGCTTCCGTATGTCCTTATCCCCCACAAGAGTCTGGATGCGTTCGAGCCCAAGAGCTTTTTCCCTGACTTCTTCCTCGGGTATATCCCTCTCCACTTCAAATTTATCCCTGAGCTTCCCGTTCACCTGAACGACAATGGTCACGGTTTCTTCTTTGGCCAGTTCTGGATTATACTCGGGCCACGGGTGCCGCGCTAAAAGGGTATTGTGCCCGGTTCTCTCCCACAACTCCTCACAGATATGGGGAGCAAAAGGAGAGAGCAAAATGATGAGTGCCTCTATGGCTTCCGCATAAAGGGCTTTGGGATGACCGCTCTCACCGAGAGCATCCGCCTCCTTTTTGATCATGTTGAAAAACTCCATGAGAGAACTGATGGCGGTGTTCAGTCGCAGCCTCTTCTCGATATCTTCGCTAACCTTCTTTATAGTCTGGTGCATTTTTATCTCGATCCTATGGGGAGGTCCGTTTGTGGAGTTCGTATCCTCTTCCCCGTGTGCTTCGAAAAACTGCCCGCCATTTCCCTCGAAGAACGCCCAAATCCTGTTCAGAAACCGGAAGCATCCCTCGATTCCCTTTTCATTCCAGACAAATTCTTTTTCAGGAGGAGAGGCGAATAGAATAAAAAGCCTCAGGGCATCCGCACCGTATTGCTTGATGATATCATCCGGATCGACGACATTCCCCTTGGATTTTGACATCTTGGCCCCATCTTTAGTGACCATCCCCTGTCCGAAATAAAACGGAAACGGTTCATCCACAGTGGACAGCCCAAGATCTCTCAAGACTTTGCAGAAAAACCGCGCATAGATCAGATGCATGATGGCGTGTTCCACCCCACCGATGTAAACATCAACGGGCATCCAGTAATCCGCAGATTCATGATCGAACGGAAGATCCTTTTTATGGGGAGAACAATACCGGAAGTAATACCAGGAGGAATCCACAAAAGTGTCCATGGTGTCAGTCTCCCGTCGCGCTTCTCTGCCACATTTGGGGCATTCGGTCCGTATAAAACTCTCCATTTGAGCGAGAGGCGACCCCTCCACGCCTTTAAGCTGGACATCCGAAGGCAGTTCAACGGGAAGATCCTCATAAGGCACGCCCACAATCCCGCATGTGTCACAGAAGATGACAGGGATGGGTGTTCCCCAATAACGCTGCCGGGAAATCCCCCAATCGCGGAGGCGAAAAAGCGTCGTTTCCCGGCCGAATCCTCTCTCCTGCGCGAGCTGAACCATCCTTGCGCTTGCTTCCTCGGAGGTCAGCCCAGAAAATTCTCCCGAGTTTATGACAAAGCCATAATCTTCATAGGCCTTCTCCAATGTGCCGGCCGGCGCCTCGCCCGGAGGAACGATGACCTCTAAAATAGGGAGGTCGAATTTCTTGGCAAAATCAAAATCTCTCTGGTCATGCCCGGGAACAGCCATGATCGCCCCTGTCCCGTATTCCATCAGCACATAGTTGGATATCCAGATAGGAATCTCCCGACCGGTGTATGGGTTGATCGCTTTTTTTCCCGTGTCGATCCCGTCTTTTTCTGCCTCGGGAGCATCTTTCTTAAGGCGTTGTTCCGCTACACTCCGGGAGATCCAATCCTGTATTTTTTCCTTCTCCGGCAAATCAGAGATCAATTTTGGGGCCAAAGGATGCTCGGGGGAAAGAGCCATAAATGTGGCACCATAAATTGTGTCCACTCGGGTTGTAAAAATTTCTATAGAATCTTCCATTCCCACGACCGGGAAGATTATGTGCCCGCCTGTGCTCTTGCCGATCCAATTTTTCTGCATCACAAGCACGTGTTCAGGCCACTTCTTTAGCAGGTCATGTCCCGAAAGCAACTCATCGGAATACGCAGTGATTTTGAGGAACCACTGTTCCTTCTCCTCCTGTTCGACAATGGACTCACACCGCCAGCACCCCTGGCCGACGACCTGTTCGTTCGCCAGAACTGTCTGGCATTCGGGACAGTAGTTGACCCAGCTCTTCTTCCGGTAGGCCAAACCTCGTTCAAGAAGCTTGAGGAAGATCCACTGATTCCATTTATAATAATCGGGCTGGCAGGTGGTCACTTCCCGCGACCAGTCATAACTGTAACCCATTCGTTTTAGTTGTCGCCTCATATGCGCGATATTCCCGAGAGTCCATTCGCGCGGATGAATGCCTTCTTGAATGGCGGCGTTCTCCGCGGGCATCCCGAAGGCATCCCACCCGATAGGATGGATGACATTCAATCCCCTCATAAATTTATGCCTGGAAACGACATCCATGATGGAAAAATTTCGAACGTGCCCCATGTGGATGCGGCCCGAGGGATAGGGATACATTTCCAGACAATAACATTTCGTTTTCTCTGGGTTTTCCTCAGATCTGAAGACTTGTTTTTGCGCCCAGATTTTTTGCCACTTTGTTTCGATCCGTTGGAAATTGTAGTTGTGTTTCATTTGCGCGCGACGATCCTCGTATTATTATCCTTTGAATATTAGAGTTATACCCTGGAATTGTCAAGTTTCCGAATGCCATGGAGGCTTCGAAAAACCGCGATAAAGGCTGTCCCGAGTATACCCGTTGGCGGTCTGAAAACGAAATGCCGCTCAGTTTCCCCGGCGAGGAAATTTCGCTCGATCGTGGGAGCTTCCCCCTATCTCCCATTGGGAGATGTGCCCTGCCTGCTTGGAGCTCTCCATACGGTTCTCTCCACCGCACAATTGTGGACACTTAATCCTGCACAAAGACTCCATGCTGTCATTGCTTGAATGAGGCTAGCAGTATGAGAAAACCATTTTCTCTTTTTGGCCGTAATGATAAAATGAGGGCCGCCCATGAAATTTTTCTTTGTCCTTGACTATCGTGAAAAATACCGATTTTTCTCCTCTGAGCCCATTCAAAACATCCAGGTCAAATTCACCCGACTGGAAAAGCTCTGGGACGAAGCCAAAAAGCGGCTCATGCTATTGCCTAAGAGGATACTCGCCCAGGAACAGGCCTTTGCTAGAGCTCACAAACTCGATGGGGAAGGCATGGAAATTTGCCATTCAGGGAGACTGGATGAAAAACGTCTCAAACTCAAGTTCTTCCTGTTCCTCCAAAAACAGAGGACAAAGCATGTCCTTCTCCTTGTCGGAGAGGCCATTCTTCTTCCTGTGAGCGGCCTGATGGCTTTTCTCCCGGGACCCAATGTCTTTTTTGGAGTCCTGGCCCTTATCATGTACACACACTGGCAGGCGTTGAGGGGCATCAACAAGGTTTTGAGAAAAAAGCATCGATTCGTCACCTCTCAAGCGCTGGATCATTGGGAGTTGGCCCTTTTGTCTCCAGAGCAAAAAAACTTAGAGGCCCTATTGGATAAGATCGAAGCGGAATATGCACTGAAAGACCTCAAAAAAATCCTTTTCAAATAATATATTCTCCCAACTTGCCATCTTTGATCCGATGGAATGAGTTCTGTCCTTCATCTCACACCTTGATTGGAGATAATATTAAATTGACAAATGGCATGGATTACTTTATCTAATAGGTACGATGTCTCTCACCCTAAATCAATTTTTATTCCTTGTGATCACCATAGCTATAGTGGTCGCTGTCACCTATCTGGTAATGCTCATGATCCAGCTCAAAAAAACAGCTAAACAAGGGGAGAGAACTCTTTTCGAAATAAATGCGCTAGTCAAGCGCTTACAGGACACGACCGATAAGATGGACAGCAAGGTGGACGATATGGGCGAAATCGTCCAAGCCACAAAAAAGACGGCCATAGGGCTCGCTGAAGCGTCAACATTCCTCGTTTTTAGAATCATCCGACCGGCATCCAGATACTGGCCGTTTCTCTTTCCGCTCGTGCGACTTGGCTTGCGACAATTGAAAAAGAAAAAGGAGGCCAAAAATGGCAGATAGGGATTCTAGTATCGTCGATATCACTATATCTTTCTTACTGGGTACAGCCACTGGTTTTATCTTAGGGATCCTTTTCGCACCAGCAAGCGGTGAAGAGACGAGGAAAAAAATTCAAGAGTCCGCCGCTAAAACTGGCGAAAAGGCCAAAGAGAGCTACGAGAAGATCGCAAAAGAGGCCGAAAAAGGGATCAAAGTCGTCAAGGAAAAAACTCACGAAGGTATCGATTCCATAAAGGAATTCGTCGAGAAAAAAAAGCAAGAGATCTCAAAAAAGGCTGCTGAAATCCCAGCTGAAGGGGAAGAGAAAAAGTAGATTTTCCTCTCTAACAGCCAACTTGTTTTTTGCATCCGCAATATTTCTGTAGACCACACTTAGGAGATTGATTCATGCCCCACACGACAATCAAAAAAATTCATGCTCGGGAGATCCTGGATTCGAGAGGCAATCCTACCATAAGCACTCAAGTGATGCTGGAATCCGATGTTATCGGCGAAGCGATGGTCCCCTCAGGCGCATCCACCGGAGCTCATGAAGCCCTTGAGTTGCGAGATAACGATGCCACACGTTATCTCGGCCGGGGTGTGCTCAAGGCCATTGCAAACGTCAACGATTTTATCGCTCCTAAAATTTTGGGATTAGAGGCCACTGCCCAGGAGGATATCGACAACATTATGCTCCAGCTCGACGGGACTCCTTCTAAAGAAAAACTGGGGGCCAACGCCATCCTTTCGGTTTCCATGGCCATTGCCAATGCCTCTGCTCGAGCGCTCGGAAAACCTCTGTACGCATATCTGGGCCCTGCTGAACAATTCACGCTCCCCACTCCCATGATCAACATCCTCAACGGAGGCTCCCACGCTGACAACAACATGGATATCCAGGAATTCATGATCGTACCCGCAGGAAGCCCGACTTTTCGAGAAGCGATCAGAGCCGCAGCCGAAGTTTTCCACCACCTCAAAAAGAACTTGAAGAAAAGAGGACTCAACACCTCGGTGGGAGACGAAGGGGGGTTTGCTCCGAATTTGAGGTCCAATGACGAAGCCCTTGATTTGATCATGGAGAGCATTCAGGACGCGGGGTACGCACCCGGAAAGGATATCTTTCTCGCTCTTGATGTGGCTGCCTCGGAATTCTTCACCGACAATGCTTACATCTTTAAAAAATCGGACGGATCGCAAAAATCCACTGACGAGATGTTGGACTTCTACGCGGATATCATCGAAAAATATCCCATCGTCTCCATAGAGGATGCTTTCGATGAAGATGACTGGGACAGCTGGAAAGCCATGACTGAAAAGTTCGGGGAAAAAATTCAGTTAGTCGGGGATGATCTCTTCGTCACCAACAAAAAAAGGTTCCAAAGAGGGGTCGAACAGGGAATCACAAACTCCATACTTATCAAACTTAACCAGATTGGCACACTTACGGAGACCATCCAGACAGTGAGGTATGCCCAGGAAAACGGATTCACAACCGTAATCTCGCACAGATCCGGTGAAACAGAAGACACATTCATCGCAGACCTGAGTGTCGCTCTCGACGCGGGGCAGATCAAGACCGGTTCTCTGAGCCGGAGCGAAAGGGTCGCCAAGTACAACCGCCTGCTAGAGATCGAAGAAGAATTGGGTGGCAGAGCAGCGTATACGGGGAAGCATGTTTACACCGAGTTAAACACCTGATCTTCCAGGGTCGCTCAATGACGAAAGAAAGGAAAAAGAGCTTCCAAACACACTCCAAGATCGACATCAAAGAAACCTACACCGAAGACGAGCTCGGTTCTTTCACATCCCATAAAGATCTGGGTTCGCCCGGTGAATATCCCTTTGTTCGCGGAGTCTACCCTAGGATGTACCGGTCGAAACTCTGGACAATGCGTCAATATGCGGGCTTTGGCACGGCTGAAGATTCAAACAAACGGTATCGCTTTCTCCTTTCCCAAGGTCAGACGGGGTTAAGCGTTGCGTTCGACCTGCCCACTCAGCTGGGACTGGATTCGGATGATCCTCAAGCCCTGGGGGAGGTCGGCAAGGTGGGTGTGGCGATCGACACACTCGAAGACATGAAGACTCTTTTTACCGATATCCCCTTGGATAGAGTTTCTGTGTCCATGACGATCAACGCTACAGCAGCCATACTCCTGGCTATGTATCTCGCCCTTGCTGATGAGAGGAACGTCTCATGGAACCAGCTTGCAGGGACCATCCAGAATGACCTTCTCAAAGAGTATATCGCTCGAGGGACTTATATTTTCCCCCCCCAACCGTCCATGGCGATCGCTGTGGATATCCTCGCTTTCTGTCACGAAAAGGTTCCCCAATGGAACACCATGAGCATCAGCGGCTACCACATCCGCGAAGCAGGAGCGACGGCCGTTCAGGAGTTAGCTTTTACCCTGGCCGATGCGATCGCCTATGTGGAAGAAGCCATCAGGAGCGGTCTTGATGTGGACGCATTCGCTCCCCGCCTCTCCTTTTTTCTTGCTGCACACAACAATCTATTCGAAGAGATCGCCAAATTCAGGGCGGCCAGGCGTCTGTGGGCCAGGATCATGAGGGAAAGATTCAAGGCAAAAAATCCTCAGTCCTGGAAATTCAGGTTTCACACGCAAACAAGCGGGGTGACTCTTGTTGCGCAAGAGCCCGAGAACAACGTCGTCAGAGTCACTCTCCAGGCCCTCTCAGCTGTCCTGGGAGGAACGCAATCTCTTCACACGAATTCCAGAGATGAAGCCCTGGCTCTGCCAAGCCAGGAGTCCGCACAGATCGCCCTTAGAACACAGCAGATCATTGCCCATGAGAGCGGCATCACAGATACGGTCGATCCCCTCGGCGGTTCCTATTTCGTGGAAAGCCTGACCAATGCTCTAGAGAACAAGGTTTTGGAGTACATCGAAAAGATCGACGACTTGGGAGGAATGCTCAGAGCTATCGAGGGGGGATACATCCAAAGAGAAATCCAGGACAGTGCTTATGACTATCAGAAACAGGTCGAAGATGGGGAGCAGATCGTCGTGGGGCTCAATGCTTTCTCTAATGAACACGATGAGGTGCGCTTCGATCTCTATTCCCCGCCTGAGGAATTGGAAAAAAACCAAGTTTCCAAGCTCCAGGCGTTAAAAAGGAAGAGGGACCATGTTTTGGTGGAAAAAGTCCTTCACGATCTAAAAACCGCTGCGGGTTCCAAAAAGAATGTGATGCCTCCCCTTTTGGATGCAGTTAAAACAATGGCCACACTCGGAGAGATCACCGCGGTTCTCAAAGAGGTTTACGGCGCTCATACGGAGAATGTAAATTTTTAAATCTCCAGGGGCCGTGCTAAAGCCGTGAGTTCCGATTTACGCGTGTCCCCATTCGTGGTTAGAAAACGAAATTCCGCTCCGTTTCCCTAGCGAGGAAGCTTCGCCCGGAACTTCAAGAATATTTGACTTTACGCGAGAGCAATTTTAATATTGTCCTATGTTTAAATTCTCTATTTCAAAATTATACCTGGCCCTTATCCTCTTTCTTTCGATGAGTGTTACTTTGTTTGCCGTCGATAAAAAAACTTCGCAGCTCGTAGACTTCGAGATCCAAAAACACAGGGCAGAGATCTTGAAGACGCGACGTTTTCTCCATATGAATCCGGAGTTGAGCAATCGTGAGTTTGAGACCTCCAAGCTCATCGCCGCAAAGTTGATGTCCTTAGGACTGGATGTCCAAACGGGAATCGCAAAAACAGGAGTCGTGGCGCTCCTCACGGGAGATCAACCCGGGATAACAGTGGGATGCCGTGCGGATATGGATGCACTCCCTATCCAAGAACAGACAGACTTGCCCTATAAATCCTTAAATCCGGGCGTTATGCATGCGTGTGGGCACGATATCCACATGAGCGTGGCGCTGGGTACGGCCATGGTGATGAGCTCGCTCAGAGACCGCTTACAAGGAAACATCAAATTTATTTTTCAGCCGGCAGAAGAGGGGGCTCCACCGGGAGAGGAAGGTGGAGCCAGGCTTATGATCAAAGAAGGAGTCCTGGACAATCCTCCGGTCAGGGCCATTTTCGGATTGCACGTGATGCCTGTTGAATTAGGGAAGATCCAGTTCTCAGCGGGTGCAATCATGGCCAGCTCGGATCGCTTCGAGATCACGATCAAAGGGCAAAGCTCTCACGGAGCGAGGCCCCACGAGGGCAAGGATGCCATCACACTAGCGGCACAAGTTATTCTGGGCATCCAAACGATCGTGAGCCGCAACCTGGAGGCTACGGATCCCGCAGTCATCTCTATCGGAAAGATCGAAGGAGGTATACGCTCGAATATCATCGCTGATGAAGTCCGGCTGGAAGGGACCGTAAGGACACTCAGCGAAACGAACCGATCGAAAATCCAGGAATTGATGGAGAATATTGTCAAAGGGATAACGTCTTCCGTCGGTGCCGATTATGCGTTCATCTACAGACGGGGTTCCTCACCGGTCTACAACCATCCCCAGTTGGCCAAAATCATGAGTCCCACGCTCCAAAAAGTTTTGGGCGCAGCGAATGTGGAAGAAATAACACCCCAAATGGTTGCCGAAGATTTTGCGGCCTACTGCCAGAAAGTCCCTGGTTTCTTCTTCTTTTTGGGAGTGAAGCCTCCGGAACAAAAATCCATGGCCCCTCTTCACAGCCCTCTTTTTAATCCCGATGAAAGGAGCATAGCCATAGGCATTAAGGTCATGTGCCACCTGCTTTTTGACAGTCTTGAGTCCCAGAGTTACATCCAAGACACTTCCTAATCCGACGGTCCATGCCCTTTCCGTTTCTATTCCTGGCTCTTGCCCTCGGCACAGGGATTGTTTTCGCTTCACTCCTTACGATCTCTGTTCCCCTGCAGGTTTTGTTCATCCTGGTCTTTCTGTTCTGCGGGTGGCTGTTCTTCAAGCTGGGAAAATATCATCTAACATTCCTGACGATCCTGTTGACCACATTCTTCCTCGGAAGTGCCCTGTATGCCGTGAGCCACAAAAGGTATTCCGAAAACACACTCCACAACATGAGTTTTCCCTCCTACACCGATTTTATTGGCACCGTCGCAAAATCTCCCGGCCGCGGTTTGAAGAGCGACCATCTCTATCTCGAGGTCGAAGAGGTCGAGGTCGCGTCGCAAAGAGAAAAACATCGGGGTAACCTCAGAGTGACAATCCCACACTCCTCAGAATTCCCCACCCAACCCAACTGGGTCGTGGATGACAGAGTTAAAGTATCAGCTAAGCTTATATCCACCAGGGGCTACCATAATTTTTATCCCGATCCTCAGGACCGATATCTCGAGACGAAGGGAATCCACAACAGAGCATACGCGAAAAGCCCCTTGCTTCTCGAGAAACTCGAGGCCGGAAAGTCCTACGCACCCCTCAGGCTCATCTCGATAATAAGACAAAAGCTCCAGGCAAAGATCGAAAGGTTTTGGAAGACCGAACAAAACATCCTATCCCCCAATGGGGCGATTTTTGAGGCTCTCCTCCTTGGAGAAAGGGGAAGGATTCCGGACTCGATCCTGCGCTCTCTCCAGGACGCAGGCATCTACCATCTGTTCGCCATTTCCGGCGCTCACATTGCCATTTTTTCTTTTCTCCTTTTTTCCCTTTTTCGCGCGATAAAGATCCCACGACGTCTCTCTTATTCCCTTCTCATAGCCTCTCTCCTGTTCTATGTCTTTCTTGTCGAGGGAAGGCCGTCTGTCCTCCGGGCGACAATAATGACTGTGGCCTTTCTCCTCGGCAAACTGCTCTGGCGGGATATCAATCTCATCAACACACTTTCTTTCAGTGCGTTTTTCCTCCTTGTTGCTAACCCGTCCAGCCTGTTTGATCCAGGATTCCAATTGACCTTTATGGCCACGCTCTCGATCATCCTTTTTTACCCCAGGATCATTCATAAACTACCCCGGCTCCCGCTGAGGATCAGCGAGATCTTTGCCCTATCGCTCACCGCGCAACTGGGAGTCCTGCCGATAGTCGCATTCTTTTTCAATCGAGTCTCCTTTTCGGGGCTTATCCTCAATCTGGCAGCAATTCCTTTAGTGGCGCTCATCATGGCAATCGGCTACCTCTTTCTCCCTTTGTCGTTTCTTAGCTCCTTCCTCGCCAATATTCTTGCCCGCTTTTCATCGTCCCTCATAGACCTGTTGCTCGGGATTTCTCATCTCCACGATCAGGCCAGCCTTTTGGCTTGGAGGACGCCCACTCCGCATATGTGGGTCGTCTTCGGATACTACCTTTGCCTCGGTCTGCTGATTCTTCCGATCACATATAAAAGGCAAAGGCTTTTAGCCTCAGGATTTTTTCTTCTCTTTCTCTGTGCGATCATCTTCTATCCTTTCCCCTCGTATTCAAAAAACATGAAGCTCACCTTTATCGATGTCGGCCAGGGGGAGTCCATCCTGGTCGAATTTCCCGGCACGACAAAAATGCTGATCGACGGGGGAGGAGTGCCGGACGATACGTTCGACATCGGCGAAAACGTCGTATCTCCTTTTTTGTGGAGGAAGGGAATTAAAAAGATCCACTATTTGGTGCTGACCCATCCGCATCCCGATCATGTGAATGGCCTCAAAGCCGTGGCAAGAAATTTCAAGATTGGGGAGTTCTGGGAAGGCTACAGCGTTACGGGGGACGAAACGTATGCGCGCTTTTTACGCGCACTAAACCCCACGGTACCAAGGAAACGCATGTTCCGAGAGGATCAAATGAGTATCAAAAATGTTCTCATCCGTTGCCTCCATCCTCCAAAAAGGGAGACCCTTGTGGAGCGGGTACACAACGATTATTCATTGGTCGTGTCACTCTCATTCGGGTCGAACTCCTTTTTGCTTACGGGCGATATCGGCAAAGCCGTGGAAAAACAACTTATCGCAAACAAGTCTTTGCTAAAAAGCCTGGTTTTAAAATCTCCCCATCATGGAAGCCATTCATCAAGCTCTTCGGAATTCCTCGAAGCCGTTTCCCCTGAAATTGTGGTCATCTCCGTCGGTCGGGGAAACAGGTACGGATTGCCGAACACTGACGTATTGGCTCGCTACTCGGCACATGGGGCGAAGGTGTATCGGACAGATTTATACGGGGCTGTGGAGATCACTGCCAGTAAAACAGATATCTCGGTGCGCACAGCTTTAACGCCTACTCAGTAGGGGGCCTTCCCGGATAGGCCGATTCAGAAATGCTCGATGAAAGCGGAGAAGTGTTTGCAAAACTGGTTTTGGTATTGTTGGCTGATAGCAGAGGCAATTGACTTCCTTCCTTGAAATCCAATATCATAAAAAGGATGGGCAAAAAGATCCTGGCCACTGTTTTTATATTTAACATGTGTGTCTCTCTGCTCCTCTCGCAGAGCCTTGTGGAAGTGGCAAAAAAAGAAAAGGAGAGACGGGCCAAGCTCAAAGGGAAGAGCGCAAAAGTCGTCACCAATGAAGACCTCAACAAGGTCAAAAAACATCCAAACACAGTGACGAATGAAGACCTCAAAAAAAACCAGAGACAATCAAAGGTCGTGACGAACGAAGACTTGAACAGAGGCCAGAGGCAAGCCAGTGTAAGCGTTCCCTCCCCGCAGAAGTCAAAAGAGGAAACACGGGAAAAGACTGGAACGCCTGAAATTCCCTCCCCTTCTACTGAACCGGATTCTTTGGACTCTGCGAGGGATGAAGAGGCCTATCAACTTAAAAACCTGGAGCAGGCGTATGAAAAAGCCAAAGCCCAGGTAGAGATCCTTATGAACAGGATGAATGGTCTGTTCATCAAGTACTATAGCCCGGATAACACGACACCCAAACAAAGGATACAAAGCGAGATAAGCCGGACCGCTCTCCAGCTTCAAAAAGCCCGGAGTGATGAGGAAAAAGCAAAAAAAAACCTGGAAGATTTTAAGTCAAAAAAGAGAGATTCGAACTTTTACTAGCGGAAGTAGATAAACGACACCTGGATACCCAGCTCTCTCTCGTCCTTCGAATCGGGCATCACTTCTGCCGGCACAAACACCTTATCGGTCACGATCAAGAGGTAAAACTCCTCCCCCTCGCCCAGCATCTCCTTTTTTACATTATAGGACTTCTCGAAATGGCTCTCTTCAGGGATAAATTCGTCTAGAATAAGATCATTGATCTTCACAGTGACTTTCTGATCTTCGAGCACTTCAAGATTGACACCTCCCCTTATGACAAGAAGAGCATCTCTGTGGGGATTATCGATGATACATCTTGCCTCTTTGGCCGTCCATTGCCACTGTTTGAGAAAAGCATCGGGATTTATTTCCAGGTTGTACCATCCTTCTTCGTAGATGATCTCAGGAGTATCCAGAGGAGGAGGCACCACAACGAGCTTCTCCTCCAACACCTTCTGTTCGGATGCGCCGCTGCGGTCATACGGCGAAAAAAATCCAATGGCGAGCCGGAGAGTTTCTTCGCCCTTAAAATCTGGGTCAAACTCATCGATGAATTGTGGTATGTAGATGCGTCGCGTGTGTTCGAATTCCTGATCGGGCGCCCACTGAGAGGTCGGGGGTTCAGGGAAGTAATCTTCTTGAAAGAGAAGATTCCCCTTGTGCCAAAAGTGCACAAAAACCATGAGATCTTGATTCATCTTCTGGAACTCCGGGCTCGTTTTCCACCCGAGTTTCATATCTGTAATCAAGTGGTCGCTCAGCTGCTCCTCCCCGAACGTGACATTGAGCTCTATACCCTTGACTTGCGTTTTCTCTTTACATCCAAAAGAAAGACCCATTAAAACGAATACACACACTATCGCAGATGTCTTTTTCAACATCTTTGCCTCCTATCTCTGGAAATATTTCCGTATTATAAAGAAACGTTTTTGCTAAGTAAAGCCTGCTCTTCCTGCCGTATGATCGCCGAGCTAAAACTTTATCGGATCTCCCACAAAGATACGGGGCACGTTGTTTGCATTCAACAGTTTGTTAAGGTCGGGAATGTCGGTCTCTATGATCGCGTTGATATCGAGCACAAGACCCTTGAGCGCTTCCGAGTCATCCTGGACCTGCTTGAGCTGAGCGCCCGTGGGTGCTCCCGTATATCCGCTAATGGAGCGATACAGCATGAGGATCCTTCCCCTGAGCGACTCCTGCATCCCTCTGAAACCTGCCTCCGGATCCCCAAACAACTTCATCCGGATGCTCGCAGCCTTTTCTTCCACTGCTTTGATGGCTTCTGAGACCGCGTCAGGGACCTCCGCAACTTTCTCGAGATCGTTCTTGAGCGCGTAGATCTCCTTTTGTATCTTATCAGTGGTTTTGCTAGCTGCGCCGATAATCGGCATTTTCTGGTAGATCGAGTAAAGCGCATCATGCTGGCTTTTAATATCTTCGAATGCAATAGTGATTCGAGGATCTCCAGTTACTTCGACGGCCTTTGTCATTTCTTGATCCGCGACCTTCAGTGAGACCCGGTAATTCCCGGGAAGGACAAAAGGGGCCCCCTGACCTCTGAAGTAGCGGCTCATCCGCCCCATATCTCCCATTTCTGGAGCACTGTAACGAAGATCCCATGTCACCCTGTTTATTCCCGCAGCGTTTATCCCCTCGATCTCCCTGACCACTTCGCCAGCGCTGTCTGTGATTGAGATCTTCACATCCTTTTCATCCCCTTTGAGATAGTAGTTGACGATAGCACCGAAGGGAGGATTCGGACCCACAAACACTTTATGGCCCAGATTCCCCTTGTGAGAAAAATAGTTGAAGATCTTTGCCGGCTTTAGATCGAAGAGATGGGCGCTGGTTCCCAGCACCTGAGGGGTGAGCTGCTCCAGGGGCGTGATGTCATCCAACACCCATACGCTACGGCCGTGTGTGCCCAAAATCAGGTCGTTTTCCCTGGGATGGATGGCGATATCATCCACAGGGACCATGGGCAAGTTTCCCCTGAACATCGTCCAGGTTGCTCCTTGGTCGATCGAAAAATAAACCCCTCTCTCTGTTCCCACGAACAGGAGATTCGGATTTGTGTGATGCTCTCTGATGACATTCACGATGCTTCCGATGGGAAGATTGGATGATATATTTCTCCAGGTCTCCCCCTGATCCCGAGTTCTGAAGACAAAGGGCCTAAAATCATCGTTGCGGTGGCCGTCAAAAGTTGCATAGGCGGTGTCCTCCTTATGTTGCGAGGCCACAACGCGCGTAACGTATGTGTATTGCGGCAGCCCGCGTACCTTATTCACAACATTGTTCCACGTCTTTCCCCCGTCCTTTGAAACCTGGAGATTCCCATCATCCGTACCCACATACAAAAGACCCGCCTTGACCGGGGATTCGGATACGGTCGTAATATTTCCGTATGTAGAGATCCCGTCATGACGGGACAGTGTATTTTCGTCAGGAAGGACTCCCATCAATTCCAGCTTTTCCCGATCCTGCTGTGTCGTCAGGTCTTCTGTAGCGTCCCATATCTCTCCTTTGTCCTTGGAGATGAACAGTTTATTCCCGCCATAGTAGATGGTTTTGGGATCATGGGGAGAGATATGTATAGGCGAGTTCCAATTGAATCGGTAGCGCTCTGAAGAGTCTTCAGGTTGGGGCCTTAGAGACTTTCTTTCCCCTGTCTTTAAGTCGACGCGAAACAGGTTCCCGTTCTGAGACTCCGCGTAGATCCGCGTAAAATCCTCGGGATCGACCTGGGTATAGAAACCATCCCCTCCTCCGATCTTTATCCACTCGTCATTGGTGATTCCTTGCCTGTACCAGGTCGCACTGGGTCCTCCCCAGCTTCCATTATCCTGCAGACCGCCATAAATCCAGTAGGGCTCTCGCATATCGATGCCGATCTCGTAGAACTGTGCCAATGGCAGGGCATTGACAAAATCCCATGATTTACCCCGGTCGTAAGAGAAATAAATCCCCCCATCCGAACCAAGAATCATGTGGTTGGAATTTGTGGGATGAATCCACATGGCATGATGATCGCCGTGGACTCTAGTGACATGGTCTGTCTGAAAGCTCTTGCCGCCATCTTCGGAAACATACATGGAAGCGCCGAGAACCCAGATCCTCTGGTCGTTGCTGGGATCGATACGGATCTGGCTGTAATACATCGGTCTCGGGTTTGTTCCCGACATCTTGGTCCATGTGGCTCCTTTATCTTCAGACCGATACACCCCCTGCTGACTTTTATGCTCGATGATCGCGTACACGATGCTGGGGTTTTTTCGGTAGACGTCAATGCCTATACGGCCCAAGTCCCCGCTGGGGATTCCGTTTGCGAGCTTCGCCCAATTCTCGCCTCCATCGGTCGTCTTGTACAGCGCGCTGCCGGGGCCTCCTCCATTAAAACCCCATCCCCTGCGGCGTCTCTGGTAGGCCGCGGCGTACAACGTGTCGGGATTTTCGGGATCCATGGCCACATCCACAAATCCCGTGTTGACATCGATGAATTTGGTATTCGTCCAT
Organism: Candidatus Aminicenantota bacterium; assembly: GCA_050115915.1. Lineage (GTDB taxonomy): Bacteria > Acidobacteriota > Aminicenantia > Aminicenantales > Aminicenantaceae > WTAW01. The sequence continues at coordinate 12,340 of JASFPP010000026.1, read as the reverse complement.
GTTTTCCCGCCGTCTGTTGTTTTATACAGGCCTCTTTGCTCGTTCGGGCCCCATAAATGGCCCAACGCAGCGACATACACGATGTCCGGATTTGTGGGGTGAATGACAACGCGGCCTATATGATGGGTGTCCTGGAGTCCCATGTTTGTCCAGGTCTCCCCCCCATCCGTGGATTTATACACACCGTTCCCCCAAGAAGAGCTCTGACGGTTGTTCGGCTCGCCCGTCCCAACCCAAACAGTGTCCGCTTGAGAGGGGGCCACAGCCACATCGCCGATCGTGCTGGTCGTCTGATCATCGAAGATGGGTTTCCATGTTATCCCGTTGTTCGTGGTCTTCCATACTCCTCCGGAAGCCGTCCCCACGTATGTAGTATAGGGATCACTCTCCACCACAGCAAAATCATCGATTCTTCCACCCATATTCGCCGGACCGACACAGCGCCATTCGAGCCCCTCCAGGATGTTTCCCTTGAGGCGCGTTGCGGCCGTCCCTTTATCCCTCTGCGCCCCGACAACAAGAAAAACCGTGAGCACCAGTCCCATAACATAAATCACTCGCAAATTACGCAAATTTTTGCTCAATCCATCCCTCCTTCCTTTGTGTGTTTAAATAAAGGTTTGATCAAGATCTTCAATCCTTCAATAAATATCACAAGGAAATCCTTTCTGTCAAAACCACAACTCCTCTCTTAGATCCCTCAGACTGTGATGATTGACACCCGAGTATCCCCGTTGATGGCTCGAAAACGAAATTCCTTGAAGTTTCCTCGGCGAGGAAACTTCGCTCGGACGCGGGAGCTTCCCTGGCATCTTTCTTCGAGAGATGTCCCATGCCCGCATGGAGCCCTGAATATAGTTTTCACCACCACACAATTGGACCACTTAACAACGAGATGCCTACTCTATCATCATGGCTCCAAGGATATTTTCACTGAATCATGGTGGGTTGAAAGCAGAAATTGAATAGTGTATAGTCCAAGAGGATGAAACGTGTTCTTCGCTTCTTGTCCTTTTTTTACCAGGCGGGTTGCCAAATAAAAAACGGCCTTTACCGCACCGGGTTGCTGCGTCCAAAAAAAGCGCCATTGGTTGTTGTGAGTGTCGGGAATATCGCCTTCGGCGGCTCAGAAAAAACGCCATTCGTTATGACCCTGGTTGGAGCTTTCCTCAGGAAGGGGTTCAAAACCGCCGTAGTAACACGCGGATACAGGGGGAATTGGGAGCGAAGTGGCGGGATTCTCTCGGACGGGAAAAGCCGTTCGGGGACCTGGATAGAATCGGGGGATGAGCCCTTTATGATTTCCATCCGGTATCCTGAGGCCGGTGTGTTTGTCGGCAGAAACAGGCACATCTCTTGTCAAAAGGCAAACAACAGGGGATTCGAGGTCGTCATCCTCGATGATGGATTCCAGCACAGGCGCCTCTCCAGAGACCTCGATATTGTCCTCTTCGATCCCTCGGAAAATTGTCCTCTGCGCGAACCCCTCTCCTCCATCAAACGTGCCGATCTCCTGCTGCTAAAAAAAGGATCCCTTACCAAAACAGCCCAAAGCCGCATCGACAAGCTCCAAGATGAGGACACATTCTTTTATTCGGTTGTGAATGAAGGGTTCTATGCCTTGGATGGATCAGAGGAATCCCTGGCGAATCTTAAGGAAAAACGGGTGCTTGTTTTCTGCGGTATCGCTCGGCCGGAAAGATTCCGATCTCTACTCAGGGACGCGGGAATAGAGCCGATCCATGTTTTGACCTTTTCCGATCATTTCCCCTACCCGCCAGAGTCTGTACAGCAGATTGTAAGTGTCGCGGCCACTCAAAGGGCCGAAGTCTGTCTAACAACAGAAAAAGATGCCGTCAAGATCAAAGATAACCGTGCGTTCCAAGACATCCCCACGTACTACCTGAAGATCGGCATCCAGATAGAAGAAGGAGTTTTGGAGAGAATATTTTCCGCGATCAAAAGGAGAGATGTTCCCGATGCCTAAAGCCGGCCATAGGCTTGTTCCAGTTCTGTTCCTGGGGATCAAAGGCCTTATCAACATTCTTCCCCGGAAGGCCTGTCTGTTCCTGGGACGGATTTTAGGGCGCACTGCGCACCGAATCGATAAAAAACACCGGGAAATCGCCCTTAAAAACCTCGAGATCGCATTCGGAGAGGAAAAATCCGCCCCGGAAATGAAGCGGATTGCACGGAATTCCTTCCAGCATTTCGGCGAAGCCCTCTTCGAGATCCTGAAGTTTTCGAACCTCTCCATGGGGAACAAAGAAGCGCTCCTGCACATCGAAGGCGAAGGCAATGTCCGCAACGCTCTCAGGAAGGGGAAAGGAGCTCTGGTTCTCACCGCCCATTACGGCAACTGGGAGTTGGGGATTATTCCACTCTCCAAGATGGAGGAAACCCATGTCATCGCTAGGGCTCTGGATAGCAAGCGGCTCGAAAAGGAAATCCTTTCGATCCGCCAAGAGTTCGGAGCCAAAGTCATCTATAAAAAACAAGCCACACGCCATACCCTGCGCGCTCTCAAAGAAAACAGGATCGTGGCCATTCTCATAGACCAGAATGTCCTCCATGAGGAAGCTGTTTTCGTCGAATTCTTCGGCAAGCAGGCAGGGACAACTCCAGCCCTGGCTCTGTTTCACCTCCGGACAGGCGCCCCAATCATTCCCGCATTCGCCCTGCCGACTCCGTCGAGAGAGTATCACATCCAGTTTCATGAAGGGCTTGAATTCCCCTCTACGGGCGACCACCGCGCCGATATCCAACACATCACCCAGGAGTGCACCAAAATCATCGAAAATCAAATCCGGAAAAAGCCCGAATTCTGGCTCTGGTTCCATGACAGATGGCGCTCTCAACCCAAAATCCAGGGAGTTTGAACTTTGGCTGTGAGTGTTATAATATCCCTTTGGTATCCAGAAAAATCTTACAGCGATAAGGAAGAGGACAATGAGGCCTAACGACCGCGCGTTTGATGTTATCAGACCGATCGCATTTTTGCCCGATTATATGGAATTTGCCGATGGTTCCGCTCTTATCGAAATGGGAAAAACAAAAGTCCTGGCAACAGCGACCATCGACGAAAAGGTCCCCCAGTTCCTGAAAGGGAGCGGACAGGGATGGATTACGGCGGAATATTCCATGCTCCCCCGCTCGACAGAAAAGAGAACCAACCGGGAAAGAAGTCCTGGGCGCATATCCGGTAGAACCCAGGAGATCCAGCGCCTCATCGGGAGGTCGCTGCGGGCGGTGACCGATCTCAGGATTCTGGAGGAGAAGACCATTATCATCGATTGTGATGTGATACAGGCCGATGGGGGGACTCGTTCGGCCGCTATCACAGCAGGATGTGTGGCGCTGGCTCTGTGTTTAAAAAAAATGATGGATAACAACATCATCGACCAAATGCCCCTCAAGCATCTAGTCAGCGCAGTGAGTGTTGGCATTGTCAAAGGACAGATGTTGTTGGACCTGGATTACACCGAAGATTCCAGCGCCGAGACAGACATGAATGTTGTGGAAACGGATTCAGGCCAGATCGTCGAGATCCAGGCTTCTGCTGAAAAAGCTCCGTTCAGTAAAAAAGAATTCAGTGCTCTGCTGGACCTCGCCGATAAAGGCATACAGGCGCTTATCACCGAGCAACGAGAGGTTCTCAAACAAAAAAGTCCTCTGTTTATGGCATACAATTGACTGCACCGGGATCGATGAATCCGCTGGAAAAACAAGGAGAAATACAAATGAACCGAATTTTGGTGACTGGAGGCGCCGGCTTTTTGGGCAGCCATCTCTGTGATGCACTTCTGGAGAGAGACGAGGATATTCTCTGTATCGACAATTTTTTCTCCGGCAGCAAGGATAACATACGCCATCTCTTTGCCCATCCCTACTTCGAGCTGATCCGGCACGACATTATCCATCCGATCCTCGTCGAAGTGGACCGGATCTATCACCTGGCCTGTCCTGCATCTCCCATACATTATCAGTACAATGCGATCAAAACGATCAAAACAAACGTCATGGGAACCATCAATATGCTCGGCTTGGCCAAGAGGACCAAAGCTCGTATACTCCTCGCCTCGACATCGGAGATCTACGGCTCCCCCAAGGTCCACCCCCAACCCGAAGGCTACTGGGGGAATGTCAACCCCATAGGTATCCGCAGCTGTTACGATGAAGGGAAAAGAGTGGCCGAAACACTCATGTTGGACTATCACAGACAGAATAAAGTCGACATCAAGATCGCCAGAATCTTCAACACATACGGACCACGGATGGCCATTAATGACGGCCGTGTCGTCAGCAATTTCATCGTTCAAGCCCTGAGAGGAAACCCTCTGACTGTCTACGGCGAGGGGGCTCAAACGCGATCTTTCTGCTATGTATCGGACCTCGTCGAAGGCCTAATAGCGTTGATGGGACTCGATGGGTTTGCCGGACCGGTCAATTTAGGGAACCCGGAAGAATGGACGATCCTCGATCTGGCCAAAAGAATCCTAAAACTCACGCGGAGTTCATCCCGGATCGTTCATGAACCCATACCCGAAGACGACCCGCCCCGCAGATGCCCTGAAATCTCCCGTGCCAAAGACAAACTCCAGTGGGAACCGAAGGTCGGAATAGAGGAGGGCCTTGTAAAGACGATCGCCTATTTCAGGAAAAAACTAGACTTGTAAATATTCGGCTTTAAGGTTAATATATTTTTTCCATCAAATTATTAATCGTGTTCGGGGGTGGAGATTTCCCCGGAACACGGATAAGGACAAACTGCCAAGGAGGTTGAGATGCCATTAGTCTCCACATTGATATTGATAGGAATTTTAATCGTTTTATGCGTATTGCTCGCCTTCCTTTTTTCTAAACAATACCGCAAGGTCGGCCCCAATGAAGTCTTGATCATCTCCGGCGGTCGGAAGAAGGCTCTCGTCGCCGCTGACGGGACAAAAAGAAGAGTGGGTTATCGTTACCGCCTGGGAGGAGGCACTTTTGTCTGGCCGTTTTTAGAAACCGTGGACATCTTACCCATCGACGTCATCAATTTGAGCATAAAGACTCCAGAGGTTCTCACGCATGGCGGGATCACGATCATGGCTGAGGCGTCGGCTCAGGTCAAGATCAGTTCCGACGAGGAATCCATCGACCGCGCCGCTGAACAGTTTTTGGGATCGGGAAAAGAAGGAATCCGGGATGTGGCCGCGACTATCCTGGACGGCAAAATGAGAGCCGCCATCGGTATGATGACTGTAGAGGAGATATACAGGGAGCGACAGGGTTTTGCGGATAGAGTCACTCAATCTGTCAAAACCGAGTTCGCCGCTATGGGGCTCTCCCTGATATCCTTCGCGCTCAAAGAGATCAGCGATACACAGGGATACCTGGACGCCCTGGGGAAACCTCACATTGCCGCAGCCAAAAGGGATGCCGCGATCGCCGAAGCGGAAACAGAAAAAGAGGCCATGATCAAATCGTCACAAGCACGAAAGGAAGGCGAGATCGCCCGGTTGAATGCAGATGCGCTCATTGCCAAATCCCAGTGGGATAACGAAGCCAAGAAGGCCGAATCACAAGTCGCCGTCAACCAGAAAAAGGCACAGGCCGATTTTGCTTACGAGATCGAGCGCTTCCGACTGAGCCAAGATATCAAACGAGAAGAGGGTAAGGTCAAACTTATCGAAAAAGAAGAGGCTATAAAAATAGAAGAGATGGAGATCAAGCGAAGAGAAAAGGAACTCGATGCCAGTGTTATCAAACCCGCCGATGCACGGAAATACCAGATCAAGGCCGAAGCTGAAGCCGAAGAATTTCGGATTCAAGCAGAAGCCAAGGGAAAATCAGAGGCCCTCAAACTCGAAGGCATAGCAGAGGCCGAGAGGATCAGACAGAAAGGTCTTGCCGAAGCTGAAGCATTGATGAAGCGTGCCCAGTCGTGGGAGAAATACAACCAGGCCGCCATCCTCGAGATGTACCTCCAGAACCTTCCCGAATTGGCCAGGGCCGTGGCTGAACCCCTCTCCAAAGTGGATAAGATCGTGCTGGTGGGTGGCGAAAAAGGGACGGGGGCCACAAAGATCACTTCCCAGGTCGCCGATATTCTCGCCCAGATGCCGGATGTCGTCGAATCCCTCACGGGAGTTGACCTCAAGAAGTATTTCCAGGATAAATTTCAAAGCGAAGATAAAACAGACGACGAAGAATAATCTCAGAACGCGAAAAGGGGTATCATGGTATCAGAAAAGGCAAATCAAATTGGTGAATCGCCCACCCTGAAGGTGACAGCCAAAGCCAGAGCCATGAAGGCTACTGGGGTGGACATCATAGACCTGAGCGTTGGCGAACCCGACTTCCCGACGCCGGACAACATCAAGGCCGCAGGGATCCTGGCCATCGAAGAAAATTTCACCAAATACACGCAGGCAGATGGGATTCCTCCCCTCAAGGAGGCCATCACTCGGCGGCTGAAGGAAGATTACGGACTCACCTATGAAACAAATGAGGTTATCGTCTCCTCAGGAGCAAAGAGTTCCCTTTATCACCTTATCCAGGCGCTTATCAACGAGGGCGATGAGGTCATTATTCCGGCCCCCTACTGGGTTACTTACCCCCATGCTGTCTCGCTGGCAATGGGAAAATCCGTTGTCGTCCCCACTCGAGAAGAAGACGGTTTTATCCTGACACCGGACAAATTCAAATCCGCCATTTCTCCGGCAACAAAGGCTCTTATCCTCAACAATCCTTCCAACCCGACCGGAGCCGCTTACACAAGACATCAGCTCGAAACCCTGGCGGATATCATCCTGGAAGAGGACGTGTACGTTATCGCCGATGAAATCTACGACAAGCTTGTGTACGAGGACTTCCGCTTCCACAGCTTTGCATCGCTGGGGGACGACATCAAGAAAAAAACGGTCATCATCAATGGCGTGTCCAAGTCATACTCGATGACAGGATGGCGTCTGGGTTATGCCGCCGGCCCCTCGGACATCATCAACGGCATGGCAAAGATCCAGAGTCACACGACTTCCAATCCCTGCTCCGTTTCCCAAAAGGCGGGGCTGGAGGCTCTTACCGGTCCCCAGTATGAAGTCTCAAAAATGGTGGCCGAATTCCAGAGGAGAAGGAACTACACACTTACCCGGCTGCACTCGATACCCAAAGTGTCCTGTTTTAAACCACAAGGGGCCTTCTATCTTTTCCCGAATTTTTCAGCATACTACGATAAAGAATTCAACAACACCCCCCTGCGGAATTCCTATGGCTTGGCTTATTATCTCCTCAAAGAGGCCCATGTGGCTGTCGTTCCGGGGGATGCGTTCGGGGCTGATGAATGTATCCGGCTGAGCTACGCCACCTCCATGGAAAACATCGAAAAGGCCATGGACAGGATCATCGATGCCCTCTCCCGCTTAAAAACGGCCAAAAAGGTCAAACGCGTCGCCTTGAACAACACGGTGACACATTCCAAAAAAACTCCGCCCGTGGACCCAACGATTTCGATCCAGATGCGGGACGCTCTTATCGCCGAGATGGAGAGCCATCTGAGCTACGCAAATTATTTCGAATGGAATGCAAACATAAATGGTGTCGTCGTCCAATTGCGGACCAATGTCTCTCACCTCTACGACTTTTGGATGGAAAACTGGTACCCGGCACAGCTGGAAGCCGACCTGGAACCCCACGGCATTATCTACGCAGTGGACAATATTCCAGGGCGCGAACCGCGCACCTATTACAATTCCGAGACCAAAACCGGAGTGCTCGTCAATGCCGACAATTATGGCCCTCTCCGCAGCCTTGCCTTGGGCCTTGTGACCGATGTCTCTGAAATGCTTTTCAATGTCCATTCCATCAGGGGAATGTTCGCAGATATTGACGGTCAGGGAGTGCTCCTGATCGGACCTAAAGGGACAAAAAAAACGGAGCTCTTCTTTGCCCTCCTCCAGGACGCAAGATTTCGGCTGATTTCCAATGATACTGTTTTTGCCCGTACCTCTGGTGGGAGTGTTCTGGCGGATTCCGTCGAGAGGAAGCTCTTTATGGCAACAAACACCGTAGAATCCTACCTCGACCTCGCCCCGCTTTTTGATAACAGCAAATGTGAAAACATCATTGTGCACAAGGAGGCCTGCCAGAACGAGAAATGTCTGCAGCTGGACGATTGCCGGCTGGACCGCGGCTCTCCATTCTGCTACAAAGCATCCAAAAAGGCCTTCGCTCTCCTCGACCCCTACTGGATAGGGGGGGCCGCCAAACACGTCAAGCGAACATCCCTGCGCTGGCTGTTCCTTCTGCGAAACGACACTATCTCTCCCCCTTTCGTGAAAGCAGAGGCCGAAGATGCCCTTCGCATCATGGAGCAAGGCGAAATTCTCGGGGCTCAACGGGAGCTGGGCCCGGCCAGGACTCAACCGTTCTACAACCCGCACTTGCTGGTCGTGACTCCTGAGAGGATGGAGCTAGAGAGGAATTTTTACAGGCGATTGCTGGAAAGCACCGAGTGCTACATCTTTAACAGCGGTGTGGCCTCCCATGAGGACCTAAAAAGGATCATTGCGGGCGAAACAGAAACCGGATCTCTTTGAGCCTTTGATAGAAGAGCGTTAAACAGGATTCATGAATAGATGGAGTCAAACGATGCCGTCTTAGAGACCGAAGAATGAGCGATACAAAGATCTACAACGAAGATATTTATAAAAAATTTGCCGAAGAACTCCGCAAAGCTCTGAAAGGTCCCAATATCAAGTCCGTGGACCTTAAATGGCTTGAGCCCCGGGCAAAATCAGTGGGCATCAAAACAGTCTATGGATCTTACGGCTGGCGCTGTGCGATCTCCAGCCGCATCGCCCCTAAAACCGTGTATCTCGGAAGCGAAGCTGTGAGGCTTCCGCGTCTCACGTCTCAGCAAGAGGCGATCATTGCCAAAGCTCCTGAAGAGTTGGATAAAGTGCTGCATTTGATCAAAACTCTTCCGATGTATCATATTCGAAGACGGATGGGTGAGAACGACTCCTACAATCCCATGTGCAATCTTTATGTCTCTGAAGCGGACCTAATCAATTACAGACTGGGGTTGATGTGGGGCACAACCATGTTCAAACCCGATAAAAGACCGGGGCCGGAATTCACGATGGTCCATATCCCCGAAGAACATCCGCTGCGCCAACAAGTCCTGGTCCTTCCGGAACACAACATCAACATCGCGCTGGGGACGGATTATATGGGCGAGGATAAAAAAGGGTTCCTCCGTCAAGCCATGTGGACCGCGGACCGGTTGGGGATGCTCGGATTACATGCAGGCACAAAGATAGTCAGAGTGCGGGAGACAGATGGAAAGCTGAAGACGTTCGGAGTATTTCTTTTCGGCCTCACGGCGACCGGTAAGTCCACATGGTCATGTCACCAACTCGGACTGGATCACCAGAAAGGGGAAAAGACGCTCGTCACACAGGACGACATCTGTTTCCTCGGAAAAGACGGTTCAGCTTTGGGATCAGAGAACAACTTCTTCGTGAAAACAGACGTGGAAAAGGAATTCCAGGAGGCCATGTTCAATGCCCTTGTGGATAAAACGGCTCTTTATGAGAACGTCATGATCAAATCAAACGGAGAGGTGGATTTCCTGGATGAGAGCCTCACGGCCAACGGCCGGTCGGTGATCAACCGCAAAAAGCTCAAGGTCAACATCAAAGGACGAACGGTCCCTATTTTCTCCAAAACCATCAACCTCCCCCCTTTGGAGAACCTCGACGGTCTGATCTTCGCTTTTATCACCCGAAGAAACACCATCATGAGTTTCGCTCAGGAGCTTACACCCGAACAGGCAGTGCTCGCCTACCTGTGGGGGGAAAGCACGCACAGTTATGCCAGTCAGCCGCTCAAAGCGGGAGAATCGGTGCGTATTGTGGGAACGGACCCGTTCATCGTTGGCTCCAGGGCCGATAAGGTGAACCGATTCTACGAAATCATCATGACACTCGTCAGTAACCACCCAGGGAAGGTAAAAATCATGCAGTACAACACAGGCGGAATCGGCGAGATCATCGAAACATATGAAGAGAACGGAACTCAGAAAAAGAGGCAGGTGCGTAAGGTTAGCCGTGTTCCCATCAGCCTTATGGCCCAGATCCAGAGAGGGGATCTGAGGGGAACGAACGACTATGCAAAAGGTGCACTCGGAACAAAGGAAATCCGGAAGGCCGAAGGACAGGGATTGGACGAATGGGATATTCGCAAATACTATTCGGACGATAAGATCCAAGAGTACATTTCAGACCTCGTGGAGGGAAGAAAGGCCTTTACCGAGGAGATCGCGAGCGAAGGTCTTCGTGACGAGATCCTTTACGCTGCGGAGCGGTCGTTCCGTATCGGTAAAAGCGGCAGGTCCGCACAGGTGGCTATCCCCGAGGGTCCAGAAATCGAAGCCCAAACTCCCGAGATCCCGGACTTCAAGTCCAGGCCACGTCGCGGAGGCTTAAGGCGTTCCCGCTACTAAGACGCTTATCTCCTTCCGGGGGTTTCTCTCAACCGTGAGTCCATGAATCACCGCACCAAGGACTTTTCGATTTCCTCAGCCAATAGATGCAGAAGAAGGAGATGAACTTCCTGGACGACAGGAGTGGAGGCCGATGGAACATCGCACAGAATATCGGAAAAGGGCCCGACCTTGCCCCCTCCTTCCCCTGTAAACACGATCGCGGGCAGCCCACATACCTTCGCCGTCTCGACAGCCCGAATGATATTGGGGGAATTTCCGCTTGTGGTCAAGCCTAGAGCGATATCCCCTTTTTGACCCAGAGCCTCAACCTGCCGGCTGAAGACTTCATCAAAGCTCTCATCATTGGCGATAGATGTTAGCACAGAGGTGTCCGTTGTGAGCGCAATGGCAGGAATGGCAGGCCGCCTGAGGAGAAATTTGTTCACCAATTCTGCGGCAAAATGCTGGGCTTGAGAGGCACTTCCCCCATTGCCGAACACCAGAATTTTTTGCCCCCTATTCAGGCTTCGGGTTACTTCACGAACAGCCTTTGCGAATGTTTCGCTTTTTTGTTCAAAGAACGACCTCAAGGCCTGCGTGAGTTCATCTATTCTTTTGTCGTAAGTCATGGCTTCTCCTTTGTTCTTTTATCCCTATTAATGCCATGCCATTCAAAAAAATTCAAACGTCCTTTATCAGCATTATCCCTGCCTTAAAAATTAGAGGGAATCATATGTTCACACCTTTGAGCGAAACATTCAAGTTTTCGCCTCTCTTCGGAAGCCCGATCGGATGAGGGTTTGAACGGTCTCGATGAGCCGGGGGATGTCCTTTTCCCCACAATCCTGAACAGTAACAGCTTCATGAAAAACAACTCTGACCGTCCCTTTTTTGGCAAAAACACATCCCTTAGGCATCAGCTCATAAGTTCCCTCCAGAGTGATGGGGACAATGGGGACTTGGCCGTTCACGGCGAGATAAAACGCCCCGCGTCGGTAAGGCTGCATCTCCCCGTCAAGACTCCGCGTGCCTTCAGGAAAAATTAAATAGGAATAACCCTCCTCTTTAATCGAACGTGTTGCCTGTTCAATGCTTATCCGTCCCGACTTCCGCCCTTTCCTGTCCACAGGTACGAATCCGACAAACTTCATGGCCCATCCGACGATTGGGATACGAAAGATCTCCTTTTTGAGGATCACTCGCACCGACTGGGGAATCACCAGAAACAGAAGAGGGCCATCCAGAAAACTCAAATGATTGGCCATAAAAACAGAAGGTTTTTCCCTGTTCACGGTTTCTCGCCCGGAAATATCCAGACTTATTCCCACGATGGGCCGGCCCAAAGCCACGGCAAATTTTCCAATGAGCAGAACAGGCTCTCGCCACCGAGTGACAAGACAGAAAAGAAATAGGGGGATAACCAGTATAACAACCAAGACATAGATGCCAAAACAGAGAAGAGTCCTCATGGATTGATTCGAGGATTATACTATATCACATACAAAGAATAGACAAGATTTGACTTTTCCATATTCGGAGGGTCGAAAGCCCAAAAAAAAAGGGCGGCACTTAGTGCCGCCCCACTGTGGCTTCACTCAGAATTAAATTCAGCTATTAAGTCGTAATTGTGTAGGTTTTGGGACCGATGATCCAGTTTCCATCCCACATGACCAGATCTTCATCAAAATCAGCCATTTCGTTTACGGTATAGAAACTCGCTTCAGGATTAGTAGGATCATACGCAATGGGTCCAGCAACAGCATTTCTACCATGAGAAGCTACGATGAACTCATCATCGCCAGGATCTGGCTCATTGGTACCATACATCCCAAGAGTATTGTCACCGGTAAAGACCTGATACTCTGTAGA
>JASFPP010000025.1:0-28039 GCA_050115915.1 Candidatus Aminicenantota bacterium | reverse complement strand
ACGATCGAAGCGGCAAAAAATGAGCTCACACGAGGTTCCACATTAGGGGAAAGATATGAGATCATCGAAGAATTGGGGAAAGGCGGAATGGGCAGAGTCTATCGCGTCGAGGACACAAAGCTCAAACAAGAAGTCGCGCTTAAGCTCATCAAACCGGAGATCTCGTCGGACAAAAAAACCATCGAACGGTTCCAGAATGAACTGAAGCTGGCTCGAAATATCCGCCATAAAAATGTGTGCGGGATGTTCGATCTGGGTGAAGCAGAGGGCGCACGCTTTATCACCATGGAGTATGTCTCCGGTGAGGACCTGAAAAGCTTCATTCGAAGAGCTGCACCCCTTAGCACGTCAAGAACCGTTTCCATAGCCAAACAGGTGTGTGAAGGACTCGCAGAAGCCCATAGGATAGGAGTCGTCCATCGAGATCTCAAGCCCAGCAACATCATGATCGATAAGGATGGCAATGCTCGAATCATGGATTTCGGTATCGCCCGTTCCCTTAAAGAAAAAGGCATTACAGGCGCGGGCGTGATGATCGGTACGCCAGAGTATATGAGCCCTGAACAGGTCGAGGGAAAAGAAATTGACCAGAGGACAGACATCTATTCTCTGGGAGTGATCCTCTACGAGATGGTGACGGGTCGAGTGCCATTCGTAGGCGACACAGCATTATCGATAGCCGTGAAGCACAAGACAGAGCGGCCAAAAGATCCAAAAGACCTCAATCCACAAATTTCGGAAGACATAAGCCATATCATAATGACGTGCCTGGAAAAAGAGAAAGAAAAGAGATACCAGAGCGCAGGGGAAGTCCGCTCCGAGCTTGAAAATATCGAAAAAGGTCTTCCGACCACAGCGCAGATCATGCCCGAGAAAAAGCCCCTCACATCCCGAGAAATCACTGTCCAATTCAGCCTAAAAAAAGCATTTGTGCCTGCTCTGATATTTATCGCTATAGTTGTCATAGGAGTCGTAATCTGGCAACTCATTCCAAAAAAGGCAGCAGCTCCCCCTCCCCTATCGGATAAGCCATCGATCGCCGTCATGTATTTCAAGAACAACACGGGTGATGAAAGCTTCGAAATCTGGAGAACCGCTTTATCTGACTCGATCATCACTGACCTTTCTCAATCTAAATACATCCGTGTTTTGAGTGGCGACCAGCTCTACAGTATCTTGCGCAAATTAGATCTTCTCGAAGCGACAAGTTATGCTTCAGAGGATCTTAAAAAAGTGGCGTCAGAAGGACGAGTGAACCACATTCTTCAAGGAAATCTGTCGAAAGCCGGGGACACATTCAGAATCGACTACACTCTCCAAGACATCGGCACAGGAGAGTCGGTGGGTGCAGAAAGAGTGGAAGGCGTAGGTGAAGATAACATATTTTCGATGGTCGATAATTTAACACGGAGGATCAAAGCAAACTTCAGACTTTCGGCCCGTGAAATAGCCAATGATATAGACGAAGACGTGAGTCAGATCACGACGCGTTCTCCCGAAGCCTATCGATATTACATTGAAGGAAGAAGACATTATAATGTAAGAGATTTTCAAAAGAGCATAGGATTTATGGAGAAGGCGATATCCATCGATCCTGAGTTTGCCATGGCCTACAGATCCATCTCAGCTGCTTATACTGAGACGGGATATCGTTCGAAGGCTATCGAATTTATTAGGAAAGCGCTGGAGTTTTCTGATAGGCTGACAGATCGAGAACGCTATCTGATACAGGCTCAAACCTACGTATGGTCAGAGAGAACATACGAAAAAGCCATAGAAGCGTACTCCACCCTTCTAGATCTCTATCCGGATGATATGACAGGAAATAACAATCAGGGTGTCATTTTTAGTCGCATCGGAGAATGGGACAAAGCCATAGAGCGGTACGAAGTGAACAGAAGGAATGGAGACGATAATGTGATCACATATACGAACATAGCGAATTGCTATGAATCTAAGGGAATGTACCAAAAGGCTAAAAGCTATTATGAGGAATTTATAAACGATATTTCAGATAATAGTTTTGTTCGTAGAAGATTCGCCTCTCATTACCTTGATCAAGGCAAATTCGAGCTTGCACAAAACGAAGCAGACAAGGCGTCTGCGCTTGATCCGAATAATTATTACAATTACGATTTATATGGGGATATCAGCTTATTTAGGGGGAATTTGGTCGAGGCAGAGAAAGAATACAGAAAACTTTTAGAGGCAAAATCTACGAATTTTCATAGTATGGCCTTGGCGAGTCTAGCAGGACTGTACATATTGCAGGGCAAATTCCAGGAAGCCATAGAACAGCTCAATAAACGGAATGAATTGGCCAAGGATCAAGGGGAATTATCTTGGGCCGCATGGGGCCATGGGTATTTGTCGTACATCTATTGGAAATCTGGAGATCTGGAGAGATCACTTGCTGAGAATGCAAAATTATACAAGATTGCAGTCGAGGAAGATCTTTTTGGCTGGAAAATAAATGCTTTGATGGGAAGATCATTGGTCTACCATGCTATGGATGACTCGGATAAAGCCCTACAAGCTGCGGAAGAGCTCAAGGCACTGATCCAGCAAGGAATGAATCCAAAGCGTATGAGGCTCTATTATTACGCAATGGGAATGATAGAGATTCAGAAAGAGAATTTTGCTAAAGCCACAGAATATTTTAAGGATGCTCTGTCTCTATCATCAGGTGGCCCACTTGATAAGGAAGCCCGTTTTATTGAGGGCCTGGCCCTAGCTTATTACAAGTTAGGGGAGATAGATAAAGCACGTACTGAATATGAAAGGATAACATCACTGATTAATGGAAGATATTGGCATGGGGATATATATGCCAAAAGCTTTTATAACCTAGGAAAGATCTATGAAGAGCAGGGGAACACAGCCAAAGCCATCGAAAACTACGAAAAATTCCTTGACTTGTGGAAGGATGCAGATCCGGGAATTGTGGAAATCGAAGATGCCAAGAAACGGCTTGTAGCGCTAAAGATTTAGTGACGTTAGCAATCTCATATATCCGTTTGACACCCTTCGGCTTCCTTGATATGCTTTCCCCAGTCAAACCAAGGGGAAGATTATGGCAATAAAGTGTGCCAAATGCCAGACCGAAAATCCTGATAGTCTTAAGTTCTGCGGTGAATGCGGGACACAACTCCCCTCCCCCGAGGATATCGATGTCACTGCAACAATCGAAGCACCGAGAGAAGAGTTGACTACGGGCTCCACGTTTGCTGGAAGATACCAGATCATCGAAGAACTGGGTAAAGGGGGGATGGGAAAGGTCTACAAAGCACTGGACACAGAAATAAAGGAAAAAGTTGCCCTCAAACTCATAAAACCCGAGATATCTGTGGATAAAAAGACGATCGAGCGGTTTCAGAACGAGCTAAAATTCGCCCGTAAAATCAGCCATAGAAATGTCTGTCGCATGTACGACCTGAACAAAGACGCAGGCTCCTACTACATCACTATGGAATTCGTGTCCGGTGAGGATCTCAAGAGGTTTATCCGACGATCGGGACGATTAACCATCAGTAAAGGAATCGATATTGCCAAACAGATCTGCGAGGGATTGAACGAGGCGCATCGCCTCGGTGTCGTTCATCGTGACCTGAAGCCAGGCAACATCATGATAGACGATGACGGTAACGCCCGGATCATGGACTTTGGCATAGCCAGATCTGTGGAGGGGAAAGGCATAACCGGAGCGGGAGTCATGATAGGGACTCCTGAGTATATGTCTCCCGAACAGGTAGAGGGAAAAGACATCGACCATCGCTCAGACATCTATTCTCTGGGTGTTATTCTCTACGAAATGCTCACAGGAAGGGTTCCATTCGAAGGTGAAACAGCATTAAATGTGGCGGTTAAACAGAAGACCGAAACTCCCAAGAATCCCAAAGAATACAACGAGCAGATCTCTGAAGACCTGTGCCGTGTGATCCTCAAATGCCTGGAGAAGGAAAAGGAGAAAAGATATCAGAGCGCCAATGAACTCAGATCTGAACTTACAAACATCGCAGAAGGCCTTCCAACGACTGAAAAAGTAATCCCAAAAAGGAAGCCGCTAACCTCGAGAGAGATCACGGTTACGTTCGGAGTCAAAAAACTGCTTATCCCTGCTTTGATTTTTGTGGGTGTGATTGTCATCGCACTTTTTATGTGGAAAATCCTCTCCAAAAATGGGGCCATTCCCGCCCCAACAGATAAACCTTCCCTGGCTGTCATGTATTTCGAGAACAGTACCGGTGATGAAAACCTGGATCATTACAGAAAAGCCATATCGGACCTTTTAATCACCGACCTTTCGCAATCCCAGCATCTCAAAGTTCTGAGCGGATCGAAGCTTTTTAATATTCTGAGAGAGCTCGATCTGCTGGAGGAAATAAGCTACTCTTCGAGCGACCTGGAGAGAGTGGCCGCTCGCGGCGGAGTAAAACACATTCTTTTGGGGAGCTACACCAAAGCAGGTGATACGTTCAGGATCAATCTTAATCTCCAAGATGCAAGCACCGCAGAGCTGGTGGCGTCGGAAAGAGTAGAAGGAATAGGAGAGGAGAGTATCTTTTCTATGGTCGACGACCTGACTCATAAGATCAAATCGAACTTCAAATTGAGTCAGGAACAGATTAGCGCTGATATCGATAGAGATATTGGAGAAATCACAACAAGCTCACCTGAAGCTTATAAATATTACATCGAAGGCAGCGAATATTTCGACAAAGGAGATTTTGTTCAAGCCATTCAATCCTACAAAAAGGCTATTGGTATCGATCCTGAATTTGCAACGGCCTACCGTTCCATGGCGATGGCTTACAGCAACATGGCTCTTTTCGCTGAAAGACGCAAATATGTCCAGAAGGCTTTTGAATACAGCAACCGCATATCGGATAGAGAACGATATCGAAACGAAGCCGAATACTATAGCCTCTCCGAACGAACCAGTGATAAAGCGATCGAAGCCTTCCTCAAGCTCCTGGAACTTTACCCGGATGATTCTGGAGGAAGGAACAATCTCGGTATGTATTACAGTGAGCTGGAACAATGGGACAATGCCATAGAACAACTTGAACTGGCCGTCCATAAATATAAACATGATAATCCACAACCATACTTGAATCTTGCGGACGCATACATGGCAAAAGGATTATATGAAAAGGCGATAGAAATATTAGAATATTACATCGATGAATATTCAGACAATTCATTCGTTCGTCTTTATTTGTCCCGAGTTTACATTATGCAAAGAGATTATGAAAATGCCATGAATGAAATGAACAGAAGCATAGATCTGAACCCTGATTTCCCGTTCACCTATTATAGAAGAGGGATCAACTTTCATGTCGAGGGCGATTGGGCAAATGCTGAAAGGGATTACAATTTTCTTATAAACTCTAGAATTCCCTCTGCAAAACTTATAGGATATTCTGGATTAGTGAATTTAAGCATAGACCAGGGGAATTTTGAAAAAGCTGAGAGCCAGGCAAAACAGGGAATTGAACTGGCAAAGAAGCTAAACCAGGCAGATTGGGAGACGTGGCTTAGATTCTCGTTATCATATGTCTATTACCGAACAATGAATTTAGAAACGGCGCTGAATGAGATTGAAAAAGCTTGGGATCCTGCCGTGGAAACGGGAAATCTTTCCAATCAACGATGGGCACGAGCGATAAAGGGGATTGTTTATGTGCACAGAGATTTAGTTCCTGAAGCTCAAAAAACCGCGGATCAACTCGATGGGCTCATCCAAGAAGGATCGAATAAAAACGCTATCAGATTATCCTACCTTTTAAAGGGTGAGATAGAGAAAAGAAGCGGGAATTTCTCTTCAGCTATCGAGCTGTTAAACAAGGCTATTGCTTTGTTGCCTTTTGAGAACGATATAACAACAAATAATCATGCACTATATCTCGAGAGTTTGGCTGATGCGTATTACAGATCGGGAGATCTAGAAAAAGCTTTAGAAACATTTGAAAAAATTACTCTCCTGACAGTGAGCAGGATCCGTTTTGGTGACATCTATGTTCAGAGTTTCTATATGCTGGGAAAGATACATGAGGAGCAGAGCAATATCGACAGAGCAATCGCCAGCTACGAGAAATTCCTCGACCTCTGGAAGGATGCGGATCCGGGAATTGAAGAAGTTGAAGATGCAAAGAGGAGGATAGCAGATCTGAAGAATTGATTTGGATAATTTAAACCGCGAATTCTAAGCGTCGGGATTATGATATCGTGCTATTTATGATCCAGCACACAGACTTTCCTCAATTGCTCAGCCGCCTCCGGAGTTAAGTGCATAAACTCCAGTCCGGCAGTATAGAGAGCATCGGACGCTTGCGGCAGTTTGGATGTCCAGCGCACTTTAGCGATAGCCGCAATGACATTTCCATCGGGCAGATAGAATTCAATTTCCAATTCTGTGCCTACTTCTAATTTCTCATCGCAATTAATGCGCACCCCCCCCAAACTGATATCATGAATGGCACGTTTTCTCGGGGCGATCCGCGGAGCTCGATAATAGACATCCGCCTTTACCCTCGGGAAAAGCCTTCGCTCGATTCCTTCTCTACGCTTTTCGGTCATGTCATTACTGTCTCAAAACTTTCGCATAAGCAGATTACCTGACATCCTTTGAGTCGGAGGAAACGATAGAAAAGTGGAATCCTTTTTTACTCATACCTCAGGCTATCGACGGGATTGGCAAAGGCGGCTCTTACGATTTTTACGCCCACAGTAAGAAGCGCGACAAAAATAGCAGCTACTCCCGAAGCAATGAATATCCACGCTGTTATGCTAGTCCTGTAGGCATAATTATTAAGCAAGCTTGCCATTAGAAAATAAGCGATAGGCCACGCGATCGCGTTTGACACAATAAGGAGTAACAAAAAATCTTTGGAGATCATCGTCAAAATATTCGTGATCGAGGCACCGAGCACCTTTCGAATCCCGATCTCTTTAGTGCGCTGCTCTGCCGTGAATGAGGCCATTCCGAAAAGCCCGAGACAAGAGATGAAAATGGCTAAGAATGTGAAATACTTGTAAATATTTCCTCTCCGCTGGTCGCCGCTGTACTGGCTATTGAACACGTCGTCCAGAAATCGATACTCAAAAAGGCTGTTGGGCGCAAATTCGGCCACTTTCTGCTCTAAAAAGGCTAAGGTTCCAGGTATATCGTTCGGGCCGATCTTGACAAAAACATACCTGTGGGAGCCATGCCGCTGGGACAATGTAAACATGACGGGTCCGATCTCACTGTGGAGCGAGCTGGCGTGAAAATTTTTAACGATGCCGATGATCTTTCCCTCATCCCTCCAACAGGAAAACATCTTTCCGATCGGTTCTTCCAGTCCTGTGATCTTTAATGCTTCTTCGTTAAGCACATAATTCTCGACATCGGTCGCATATTCTTCCGAAAAACTTCGTCCCTGGATGATGGTCATCCCGAGGGTCTCAAAATAGTCATAGTCCACAGAAGCATCCGTCATCGTCATATAATCCTCAGGGCCTTTTCCCTCCCAATATACCGGATTAAAATGTCCGATCCCGGTGGGATATCTTCGCGCTGCTGAAACGTTTATGACATTCGAATTTCGTTTGCATTCATGCTTGAATGATCTGTAGTTACCTCTCAATTCCCTGGTCATGGAAATAGCGACCACATGATCTCTGTCTAACCCGATATCTTTATTTCTTATGAAATTGAGCTGCTTGTACATGATAATAGTCCCGATGATCAACACGATGGTTGCTGTGAATTGCCCGACGACCAGGATCTTTCTTAAAACAAAGCCCCCCGAGCCTGACTGCAATTTTCCTCTCCGCAGAATATTAGCGGGTTTAAAAGAGGAAAGCATCAACGCCGGATAACTCCCCGACACCAAACCCGTAAAGAGAATAATCCCCACTAAAAGAAACACGGTTAAAACATTGCCGGCGATGTTGAGAGTCAATTGTTTTTCTGCAAGGTTATTGAAGGATGGCAGCAGGAGAGAAACTAAACCGACCGCCACCAGAAGTGCCAGAGCCGATAGAATCAGCGATTCTCCGATAAACTGCCTGATGAGATCGGCCCTTTCGGCGCCCACGACTTTTCTCATACCGATCTCTTTGGCCCGGGTGTTGGACCTGGCAGTGGAGAGGTTAATAAAATTAATGCACGCGATGATCAGGATGGCGATGGCGATCGTCAAGAAAATATAAACATAAACGATTGGATCAGTCCCATTTAACGAATAGAGATGAACCTTGGAAAGAGGTTGGATATGAAGCATAACTTTCTGGTTCGTTCTTTTGTCATGTTCATCGATAAATCCAGCTATTTTCTCAGCAAAGGCCTGGATATTGATGTTTTCTTCCAGTAGTGCATACGTTCTGGCTTCAAAAGACCAGCTGGTGTGCCCCCTCTCTCCCAGGAGTTCCATCGAAGCGAGAAAATCGAACTGGAGATGCGAATTTGCTGGGACATCTTTGAGGATGCCCGTCACGATCAGCTCGAAGCGATTGTTGATCATGAAAGATTGTCCGATCGGATCTTTTTTACCAAAATATCTTGCAGCTGCAGTCTCCGTTAAAACAACAGACTCGCGGTTTGCAAGGACTGTTTCAGGGGTGCCCTTAATGAGAGGGAACGTGAAAATCTTCAAGAAGTCCTCATCCACGAGCCCGCCGCTTTCGTTAAACATTTTCTCCTCATGTTTGAAGAGCCAATACCTGTAGCAAAATCTCGTGATCTGTCGGACCTCCGGATACTGTTCTTTAAAAACAGCGGCAAGCGCCAGAGGATTTGCGTTCACTTTGGTATTTTGGAGTTCGGGAATAGTCTGGTATATATCGCTGTAGTTCTCGTGGAATTTATCATAGCTGAGCTCATCCTGAACCCACAAAAGGATCAAGATGCAGCAGGCCATTCCAATGGCCAAACCCATGATGTTGATGAAAGAATAAATCTTGTTATTTTTTATATTTCTCCAGGTGATTTTAAAATAGTTTTTAATCATGGCAGCTCCTATACACGTTGATAGTTTGGAGTAGGTGGCAAGGGCATAGATGACCTGCCCCCAGTACCAAAAGAGGGCTCGAAACCTTCCAGACTCTTTGGCACGTTCTTTGAACTCTTCGCCGCAATCTCCAGAGGCTGCATGTTCCTCTTCATAGCGTGTCAAATACGACAACAGCTTTTGGCCCAGTTTTGGCGGATAGTCTTTGGATTGAAACATTGTCTTATGTTCGATCCTCAGCTCCCTCGGAATTCAGAGATACTTTCCCAGATAGCCCGGTGAAGATTGTAAGAATCCCTAAGCGCGTCCATCCCTTTTTTGTTCAAATCATAATAGATCCGCGGCCTCCCTCCTCTCGCAGATGCTGTTGTTCCTTTGGTCTTTGTGACATAACCCTTTCGCAACAATTGGTCGAGGGCATTGTAGAGTGTTCCGTACATCAATCGTTTCCCAGTCATTTTATCGACCCTCTTGCGGATGGAGACACCATAGGCATCGTCTTTGAGGGCAACAATGGCGGCCATAATCATCTGCTCTAATAATGTGAGTTCTTTCATGACTTTTTATCCTGATTATAAAATTTCACTCATTATACTCTTTTCCTGAATCGGTTTTACGTAACTTACACATAGGATTATACGTATATCACGTAAAATGGTTGCAGCAGTCCCCAATTTTCCGTTCCCCATTATCCATTTTCATTTTTATTAAATATTCACGAACCTTTTGTCTTGGAGGAGCGTATTATATATGTACTTACATTAAACAGAAATAAAGGGAAAGGCTATGGTCAAGCTATCAAGGAACGAAGAATTCATACTGCTCTCTATTTGGAGATTAAAAGATAACGCCTATGGCGTCACGATCAGGCGCGACTTCATGAAGGCCACAAAACGCACACTGCACTATGGCTCTCTCTATAACACTCTTGAGCTGCTCATCCGCAAAGGATTGGTCACCTGCTGGGAAAGCCCTCCTGATGCCAAAAGAGGGGGCCGACGAAAAAAGCTTTACTTTCTATCCAATAAAGGAAAGAAGGCCTTAAAGGAGGCCCAGCTTGTCTATCGCTCGGTGTGGCAGAAGGTTCCGGATTTGGAATTCGAAAGGGAGTGAGCGATGAAAAACCAAGATCACAGACCTTCCCGACTTGCGTGGTGGATGCTAGAGAAACTCTTCATCTATTCCGACAGATACCTCATAAAAGAGGACCTGGAAGAAGATTATCTGACACTTTTACAAACCCAAGGGAAGTTCAAAGCCAAGAAGTGGATCTGGCAACAAACCCTCTTCGCTCTCGGCTATTATTTGAGATACCTTTCCTGCTGGAGAAATATTATGGTGAAGAACTATTTAAAAATGACTTTACGGAATATTAAAAAGTACAAGGGTTATTCCTTTATCAACATCTCCGGGCTTGCTGTCGGCATGGCTTGCTGCATACTAATTCTCCTCTGGGTCAAGGATGAACTCAGTTTTGACCGATTTCATGAAAACGCCTATAGGATCTACCGGGTGACCGAGCACCAGTACAACTCGAGCGGAGACTATTTTCCTGTTGCGGTGACGCCATGGCCCCTTGCCGAGGCATTGAAGAACGATTATCCAGAGATCATCGAATCTGCGCGGTTAAGGATCTTATCCGGCCTATTGGCCAGTTATCAGGAAAAAAAGTTCTATGAAAAAGATCTTGTCGCTGTCGACCCAAGTTTTCTCGAAATGTTTTCTTTTCCGCTGAAAAATGGCAATCTCTCGACGGCCCTTATCGAGCCGCATACCATTCTGATCAGCGAAGACGCAGCGGCCCGCTATTTCGGGAAGGAAGATCCGATTGGAAAAATTTTGACCTTTCACAATAGATTCAATTTTAAGGTCACAGGAGTTCTCGAGAATGTTCCCCCTAACTCCCACGTCCAATTCGATTTTTTAGTCCCCTTCGAATCGACACTGCGCGAATTCGGCTGGACCGAATCCTGGGGGACAAATAATTACACGACATACATACAACTCGCAGATAGAGCATCCGTCCAGCACATTTCAGACAAAGTATCCGATTACCTTAAAAAACATAATGAGCGGACCAGAACAAAGCTGATAATGCAGCCGCTCACAGATATCCATATACGCTCCGATTACGCCATTGATTTATACGGTCACACAGAAAACACAGCCATCTATGTATATGCATTTTCGGTAATCGCATTGTTCGTTCTTCTGATCGCCTGCATCAACTTCATGAATCTGAGTACAGCCCGGTCAGAAAAACGGTCGAAAGAGGTCGGGTTAAGAAAAGTCGTCGGAGCCAGCCGCCTCAACATTATTTCCCAATTTTATGGCGAGTCGTTGTCTTTGACATGTATTTCCTTTGTCGGCGCCATAGTGCTGGTCTATCTCCTCCTTCCTGTCTTCAACAGTGTATCGGGGAAGCTACTCACATTCGATTCGATGAAGGACCCGGTAATTCTATTGGGACTTCTTGTTTTGATGTTGATCACCGGGATTGTATCGGGCAGCTATCCTGCTCTGGTACAATCTTCGTTTAGGCCTGTGGATTCGATAAGAGGCATTGGACAGAGGGCGTTATCCAAATCTGGAAAATCTCTGTTCAGGAGGACACTGGTTGTGACGCAGTTCACACTCTCGATCATGCTTATCGTGGGAACTCTTATCGTGCACAAGCAAATCCATTATATGCTGGACAAAGAATTGGGCTATGAAAAGGAATCGACGGTCTATTTCATCAAGAGAGCTGGTGTGAGAGCACAGTATGATGCGTTTAAATCAGAGCTCCTCCGCGATCCCAATATTACCGGAGTAACGGCATCTTCAGATGTGCCAACCTACACGGTCCACTCAACCAGTGCATTTTCGTGGGAGGGGAAAGATCCAGAAACTCAATTCCTGATCCATCAATTTTCAGTCGATTTTGATTACATCAAGACATTTAATATGAATATCGTTGCTGGCCGGGACTTTTCGAGGGACTTCCCTGTAGATGCGGTCACAAAATCCTTTATCGTCAATGAAACAGCGGTTAATGCAATGGCGCTCGAAAAACCTGTCGGATCTAAGTTCACGCTGTACAGGAATAGCGGCCAGATCATAGGTGTCGTCGAGGATTTTCACTACAAATCTCTCCAGAAAGAGATCGAGCCGCTTGTGTTGCGGATAGATCCCCAGAGAGATAGCTATGTATTCGTAAAATTTAAGTCAGAAAAGACCAAAGAGGCGATCGTCTCAATTACAAAAGTCTATAACTCGTTTAATCCAGATTTTCCGCTGCAGTACACATTTCTCGATGAAGCGGTGGAACGACTCTATAATTCTGAACAGAAGACAAGGACCATATTCAACTACTTCACTTTTATTGCCATATTTATTTCCTGTCTTGGTCTCTATGGACTCGCATCATACATGGCACAGCAGAAGACAAAAGAGATAGGGATCCGGAAAGTGCTCGGTGCATCCATCATGAATATCGTGACCAATTTGTCGAAGGAATTCATACTTTTAGTTTGTGTGGCGAATGCGATAGCGTGGCCGTTGGCCTACTTCGCTATGAATAGATGGCTGCATAATTTTGCCTATCGAATACAAATGGATCCCCTTCTTTTTGTTTATGCGGGTCTTGTTTCGACTCTTCTCGGGCTGCTAACGGTCAGCTACCATACAGTCAAATCAGCATTGGCGAATCCGGTCAATTCCATAAGGTACGAATAATCGATAAAAGGGGGACCTCTCCCCTTTTCCAGAGGCGAATAGTGGAATAGTGTATATGGAACAGGGACGGTGAACACTTGCATATTTGATCGATATTGAGTATACATTCTGTAAAGGAGGGCAAATGAGCAAACAAAAAGTGGGTTTAATATTATTCTGGATTGCGATTTTTTGGGCCTTCCTGTGGGGGGTATTCCTTTCATTTTCAGTGGATTCTGCTTTTAATAATCTCACGATGGATGAGCTCAATCAGACGATGTGGGCGACTGATGGGACCTGGTATTGGATGTGGGCTTTCGGCGTCCCACTGGCAGCGATAGTCGCTGCTGTTGGAATAGTACTCTATGTCGGCGCAAAAGGATTGAAAGCCTTAAAGTATGGAATAGGAATTCTCCTTGCTGTTTTTATCGGCATGATGGCTGGATTTTTGGGACACATCCGTCCACTATTCGGTATTGGAGGCGCTTTAATTTTGCTGAGCTTCACAGGAATCATGTGGATGTGGGCCAAAGAGAGAATGGCTATTAAGGATGGCCCTACAATAGCAACTGACCTAAAAATGGTTGGATATGTGTTCATGCTCATCGCAGCGTGGTTTATATGTGGGATAGCCAGCCAGCCTTACTTGAAAGCCTTGGATGAAACGTCACCAAGTACACCGATTCATGTGATGATATTCTTGGTACTGGGTTGGCTTTTTCTGTTCCTGAGCCATCTGAAATCGCGGAAACAACAGGCTTAAAGGATATAATTATGCAACGACTTACTTCAACAAGGCTCCGACAAATCATAGTTGCCTTGGGATTCCTTGGAATTGTATTATGTCCTGTGACGGCCCAAGAGAAGGCGTCTTCCTCACGGAAACCCAAAATTTTACCGTTGCAGCCCCAATCCGATGAACGCTGGACTCCGATCGAGGACTTCAAAAAGAGGGCCCCCGAATTGATACAACAGTTCGACTCCTTCGATCACACAAACGACCAGGGCGAGTCCATGCCTTACCGTTTATTCATCCCGCACAAGCTGGTATCCGGCCGAAAGTACCCCTTAGTCATATTCCTTCACGGCTCCAGCGGCAGTGGAACGGACAATGTCAAACAACTTCAGCGCGCCAACTGGTTCGGAGGATTAGTGTGGGCTCTCCCAGAAAATCAGGAGCGCTACCCATGTTTCGTGGTGGCACCTCAGAGCAATGTCAACTGGCCATGTGTGATCCTGGAAGAGGGAAAACGGCCGAAGCTCTGCCCAGGTTTAGGAAAGGGAGCGAAATTGGCCTTCGAGATCATCGACAAACTGCTTGAGGAATATCCCATAGATACTTCCCGGTTATATATTACCGGCCATTCCATGGGTGGGGCTGGAACCTGGCACATGATAGCCCACCGGCCAAATTTTTTTGCCGCTGCCGTGCCTGTTTGCGGCCTTCCTGACTTTGAAACAGCATCAATAGTCAAGGATGTGCCGATTTGGAATTTTCATGGTGAAACTGACAATATCGAGCCCGTGGCTACTTCACGACGCATGATTGAAGCGATTGTCCAGGCTGGCGGTCAGCCCATCTACACAGAATATCCCGAAGTAGGGCACAACGTATTCATGTGGGCTTACACAGAACCCGCACTACTCGAGTGGCTATTTGCCCAGCATCGCTGAATGCGTTTGTTGTTCCCCGAATGGGGCCGTATTCGACCAAAAAGAAACTATTTCATTTCTAATTCCGTCTGTATTATAAAGTTGGATAAATGGAAATAAAATCTCCAATCAGGGTGGATAAACGACCATGATCAAAAACTATCTCAAAATCGCTTTTAGGAATATCATCAAACATAAGGGATTTTCGGCCATTAATATTGCCGGTTTGGCGATAGGAATCGCCTGTAGCATCCTTATCCTGGTCTTTGTGGCCCACGAATTGAGTTATGACAAATATCATGAAAAAGTGGACCGGACCTACAGAATCGCTGTTCGAGCCATGATCGGCGACACAAAAATCAACCAGACGTATTCGTCATCGGAAACATTCAGGCGACTCCTTGCGGATTTTCCCGAGATTGAAGCAGGAGTCAAGTTTTTAAAATTGGGAAGAACTCCCATTCGAATGGGAGATGAGACATTTTTCGAGAAGCGATTTTTCGCTGTCGATGCCACATTCTTCGATGTTTTCACTTTTCCATTGATACAGGGCGATCCAAAAATCGCTCTCAAAAATCCGAATTCTATGGTCATCTCGAAGAATACAGCAATTAAATATTTTGGAACAACGGATGCGGTGGGCAAAATCTTAAGAGCGGACTTTACATACGGCCCGGGAAGTGTCGATTTCGAGATCACAGGCGTCTCGGAGAATGTCCCC
Organism: Candidatus Aminicenantota bacterium; assembly: GCA_050115915.1. Taxonomy (GTDB): domain Bacteria; phylum Acidobacteriota; class Aminicenantia; order Aminicenantales; family Aminicenantaceae; genus WTAW01. The sequence goes on along the minus strand of JASFPP010000025.1, from coordinate 12,976 downwards.
CCTAACTCTCATTTCCATTACGACTTATTGGCGTCATCCGCGACTTTCCCTTCCTATATTAACAACACCGGCTGGACATCTAACAATTTCATAACGTATGTCGTTCTCAAAGAAGGGACAACTCAACAATGGTTCGACGAACAATTGAAGGCATTTACGAGGAAACATATGGGTGAGGAAAGATTCGACGCATGGGTGGCCAAAGGAAATTTCTGGGAATATTTTTTGCAGCCTCTCGCCAAAATCCATTTAACCTCGGATCTGAATGGAGAATTTGAGGCGAATGGCAACGAAACCTATGTTTATATATTTTCTGTGCTCAGTGTTATCGTTCTTTTGATCGCCTGTATTAATTTTATGAACCTATCTACAGCTAAGTCTTCATTGAGGGCCAAAGAGGTCGGGATGAGAAAGGTTGTGGGATCGGGAAGAAGTAAACTGGTCCTCCAATTCCTGAGCGAATCCATTCTGTTGAGTTATATAGCACTCGTTTTGGGCATACTCATGGCAGTAGTCCTCTTGCCCCTCAGTAAAAATCTCATCGGCAGGCAGATCGACATTCAATATTTTAATAATCTCGGTATCATACCTTTTCTTATAACGCTAGGGCTTTTTGTAGGGATCATTTCGGGATCCTACCCGGCTTTCTTTCTCTCGTCTTTCAAACCCATTGCAGCTCTCAAGGGAAACAAAGCCAGCGGCAAAAGTGGCTCGTGGTTAAGAAATAGCCTCGTCATCGTCCAGTTCACGATCTCCATATTTCTCATTATCGGCACTCTGGTCGTCACTCAACAACTCAAATTCTTCCAGAATAAAAAATTAGGTTTCGATAAGGAACAGGTTTTGGTTATCAGCAATCCAGGTTCTTTAGGGGATAAGACCATTCCATTCAAGGAGGAACTTCGTAAACTGAGCGGTATTATCAATGTTTCTGGATCTAATACATTGCCAGGCCAAAGTTTTAGCAATATCGGGTTTGGAGCTGAGGGTGTCGATGAAAGCTTCACACTCAATCTCTGCATCTGTGATTATGATTTTTTGGATACGTTAAAGATAGACTTAGTGCAGGGAAGGTTTTTCTCGAAGGAATTCACGACCGACTCCCATGCGGCTGTGCTCAACGAGAGAGCTGTGGAACTGTTGGGCTGGGAAGATCCGATCGGAAAGAGGATCAACAACTGGTCCAGGAACAGAGGGGATTTTATCGTTATCGGTGTGATCAAAGACTATCATTATGAATCCCTCCATCAGGAGATAAGACCTCAGGCTCTATTTTTATCGACCGGATATTACACAAGAACCGAGAGCTATATATCCGTGCGCCTCAACACAGCGAATGTTTCTGAAACTATAAGTCAAATCGAGGGCACATGGAAAACGCTTGCCCCTCAAACGCCATTCCAGTATTCATTCCTCGATAAGGATTATGACAATTTATACATGAATGAGAGGCAAACAAGACAGCTGTTTTCTGTGTTCTCTTTCCTTGCGATATTCATTGCTTGTCTGGGATTGTTTGGCCTGGCATCCTTTATTGCCGATCAAAAAACCAAGGAGATCGGGATTCGTAAGGTTTTAGGAGCATCAGTAGTCAAAATCGTCAAGAATCTTAATAAAAGCTTCTTAAAATGGGTTCTGATCGCGAACCTTGTGGCATGGCCCGTTGCATGGTTTGCAATGAACAGATGGCTGGAGAATTTCGCTTACCGGATCGGCCTTTCCTGGTGGATGTTCGTGTTGTCGGCAGTCTTAGCTGTAGTCATTGCATTAATAACCGTCAGCTTCCAGACTGTAAAAGCCGCCCTCAAAAACCCCATCGACTCCCTAAGATACGAATAAATTGTAAATTTACGTTTCACTCATAGCGCAGGGAGATGATGGGATTGGCGCGGGCGGCTTTGATCGATTGATAGCTCACTGTGAGATAAGCGATCAATAGTGCTGTCCCACCTGATATCAAGAAAGCCACGACACCGATCTGTATCCGATAGGCAAAATTTTCTAGCCACTTATTCATCGTAAAATAGGCGATGGGCCAGGCAATGAGGTTAGCAAACAATACCCACCTGACGAACTCTTTAGAGAGCAGCAGAAAAATCTTGGCAACAGACGCACCCAAAACTTTCCGGATCCCGATCTCCTTCGTCCGTTGCTCGGCTGCAAATACTGAAAGCCCAAAAAGCCCCAAGCACGCAATAAAAATGGCCAGGATCGCAAACGCTCCAAAAACACTCCCCATTCGTTGCTCTGTAAAATAGGCCCGCTCGAACACCTCATCAAAGAAGGAATAAGAAAAAGGAGTGCTCGGGGCAAATCTTTTCATCACCCCTTCCATATATTCGATCGTTGTGGGAATGTTGGTCGAACTAATCTTTACTGAGATGTTGGAAAAGCTGCTCGGATTTAAAAAGATATACATCGGCTCGATCGGACTGTGAAGGGAACGCAAATGAAAATCTTTGAGAACGCCCACGATTTCTCCTTTTGCTCCATTCCAGTGGGCAAATGTCCGCCCAATTGGCGATTCCCATTCTGCAACCGTAACAGCGGTTTCATTAACCAGGAATGCCCCCTTTTCGTCCGAAGGAAAATCTCTGGAGAAATTCCTGCCCTGAACGATCTGCATGCCATACAGATCCACAAAATCATAGTCCGCTGTGTTGTAGAATATTGCGATGGGCTCCTCAAGATTCCGGTCTATCCAATTTCTCGATGTGAATGTGTCGATGTTGTTGGGAAGGCGTGTCGATGTCGAAGCAGCCATAATATCCGGATATTTCAACAATTCCGTCTTGATCGATTGTATATTTTGGCGCGCAGACCTCCCCCGGACCGGCAACGTAACAATCTGTTCCTTCGTGTAGCCCACGTCCACGGTTTTTATGAATCTCAACTGATCACGAACCGCCAATGTACAAATGATCAGAAAGATCGTGATCGAAAACTGCACGAGGACCAGCACATTTCGCAATGATGAACCCTTAGCACTCCTTGTGAATGAGCTGCCCAAGACAGAAATCGGCCTGAATCCCGACATCCTCATTGCCGGGTAACTCCCGGCAAACATTCCCACAATCAGAGTAATCCCTACAAGCCCCACAAAGAGCTGCGGATCATGGAAAGGATTTAGACTGAGCCGTCTTTCCACAAGACCATTAAAAGCGGGCAAAACCCCAATAACCATCACTACGGAAAAGAACATTGCCACCAAGGCCATGATCACAGATTCCCCAAGAAATTGCGCGATCAATTGACTCTTCTGGGCGCCAACCACCTTGCGCATCCCCACTTCCTTACCCCGCCGCAACGACCGGGCTGTCGCCAGGTTCATGTAGTTGATGCATGCAATAAAGAGGATCAAAAAAGCAACCGATGAAAAGAGAATGATGTATTTGATGTTGTTGTTCGGCCCGATCTCTTGCATCAGCTGGGAATGAAGATGAATCTCTGTCATCGGCTGAATGAAAAAGTATTTGGGTTGAGGATCATTAATTCCGGCTGCTTTATATAACGGCGTTTCTATGAGCGGATAGATTTTATTCTCCATTGTTTGCGGGTCAGCACCATCGCGTAATAAAAAATATGTATAAGAAAAATTACTACGCCAACCGTTGATGTTACTATTTGTCACACGAAAGTATATTTTGTATGGAGCAACGGCGTCCATAACAAAGTGGGAATTGTCCGGCATGTCGTTAAAAACACCCGATACCCTGAACTCATAGCGTTCGCTCACAGTCAGTGTTTTTCCCATCGGGTTCTCATTCCCGAAATATTTTCTCGCTGCTCTAGACGACAATACGATCGCAGAAGGATCATCTAATGCCGTGCCAGGATCGCCGCTTATAAAAGGAATAGAAAATATCCTAAACGTCTCCGGGCCGGCCCAGTAGAAATCCTCTTCAAGGAAGTGTTTCTGTTCATAAGAAATAAGCGTATTGCTGCGATGTATCATTCTTGTAACCAACTCGACCTCAGGGATTTTCTCCTTCAATTCTGGCCCCAAAGCCGCAGGAGTAAAAGCACGCCCTTCCCTTATGACTCTGTAGATCCGATTAGCATTGTCATGATACTTATCAAAACTCAATTCATGCCGAACATACAACGAAATCAGGATGAAGGCTGTCATTCCGACCGCCAGGCCCATTATATTTAGAAACGAATATGTGCTGTTCTTTCTTAGATTTCTCAATGCGACCATTAGATAACTTTTTAACATTTGAATTCTCCATTTTGACTCATCGATCAAAAAGTGAGGGAAAGCCTTCAGAAACTGGCCCCAAAACCACAATCGTGCCCAAAAAACACCTTTATGACCGGCGATAGAATGATAATTTTCGATCATATCTCCCAGAACAGAACATTCCCCCTTATCAGGGAACATCTGTCTGATAAACCACCCTGCGATCCTTGGAGGTTGCCGCTCATTTGTGTTCATGGTTCTTATTCCTGGCGTTAAGACAGCTCCTCGATCCCCGACCAAACAGATTTTTGCGCTCGACGAACCTCCTTCAAGGCCTTTATACCCTGAGGCGTTAGTCGAAATATGCGCTTGCTCTTTCCCCCACGCTGGGATGAAGGGTCCGCAAAATGGGATGTGAGATAGCCCTTTTTTTCAAGGCGGCTCAACATAACAAATAGCGCTCCATAGGCCCATGTTTTCCCTGTCGCCGCCTTGATCTGCTCTCTAATAGTCACGCCGTAAGCATTCCCCTTTAGTCGCCAGACAGCCAGCAGCAGGAATTCTTCCGATCGTGATATAAATTTTGTTGCCATTGAATCTCCTTATAACTCCTGGTAACTCCTTGTAAATCCTCGTATTTCCTATATTGTATACAACGTAGTTTATATCAAAAAGGTTCACTCCAAATCTAAATTCTTTTTAAACTTTAAGGGACTATCCCCCGTACTGTTCGAATTTGAAACGTGTTACAGCCAGCCTATTGGCTAACCGATTTCACGCAAGGCATTCATAGGGGCTGAGCGAACTGCTCTAAAGGTTTGGAATGAGATGGTTAAAAGGGCGATAAAAAACGAAATCAGAGAAGGCAGCACAAAAGTCCACGGTTGAAAAGGCACTCTGAAAACAAAATCATTCAGCCATCTCTGGGATGCAAAAAAGGCCATGGGCCAGGCGATCAAATTGGCGATCAAAACCCACTTGATAAGATCAGCAGCCAGAAGAGCATAGACTTTTCCTTCCCCACATCCCAAAACTTTACGGATAGCAATTTCTCTTCTTCTTTGCTCGATGGTATAGGCAACAAGGCCGATTAATCCCAAGCAGCCGATAAAAACAGCGAGGCCGGCGAATAGGCTGACATTTCTCATAAAATCCCGGTCGCTGTTGAATTGCTCATCGAAGGTATCTTCCAGGAAAAAATATCTGAACGTCCGGTCAGGATACAGAGTCTTGTGCTCCTCTTCTATCCGGGAGAGCGTCTCACTGATCTGTCCGGGTGCGATTCTTGCAGTGAGCAAAAAGCTTTGACGGGGATTCAACAAAAATATCATCGGCTCGCTTTTTTGCCGAGCTGTGATGTAGTGAAAGTCTTTGATGACACCTATGATCTTTCTGGAGACGATCTGGTTTTCTTTGCTTTCATCATAGTAGCGGAGGACAGTCCCAATGGGATTTTTATAGTTGAATTTCCGGACAAGAGTCTCGTTAACAATGATCGCATCCGTGGCATCGGAAGAAAACTCACTCGAGAAATTCCGGCCTTCCTTCATAGAAATTTCTAGAGTTTTAAAAGCATCTTCATCAATGTTAAACCGAGAGGCGGTAAAGTTTTCGCTCCGGTCATATCCCTCGCGGATGAGTTCGAACCGCCAAAAATTTGGACCGGGCAGGGCATCGATTCTTCCTACTGATACGACAGACGACATGGATAACAATCGATGTTTTAGAAGATCGTCCCCTTCACGCAATCCATTGGGTATGGCTACGACTTGGGACCGGTTATACCCGAGATCCATCGATTTCAGGTACTTGATCTGAGCGATCACAATAAAAACACTGATAATCAAGACCGTAGTGATTGCAAACTGAACAACGACCAGCGTCCGTCTGAGCAAGACGCCCTTCTTGCCGGTTCTGAATTGGCCCTTTAAGACATTGGAGGGTCTGTATGCCGAGATGACAAAAGCCGGATAGAGCCCTGAGAGGAGGCCGACTAACCCAGCAATCACAAAAAAGGCCACAAGAAGAAGAAAATTATGCCCGATGTGCAGGGACAATTCCTTATTCATGATTGTATTTAGGGAGGGAAGTACAGTTTGAACGATAGCCAAGGCCGCTATAAATGTCAGCATGGTGAACATCGTGGACTCACCGAGAAACTGTCCGACTAGCTGCCGCTTGCTCGATCCGACGACTTTTCGCAAACCAACTTCGATGGCCCGCTGGGAAGTACGCGAAGTCATCAGATTGATATAATTGATACACGCAACAAGTAAAACGAGAATACCGACGAAACCCATTGTATAAAAGACGACTTTATCGCTCCGCCCACTGTTTAAATGATCATAGGAATGATCGGTTGAGCCGAGGTGGATATCCTCGAGAGGCTGGAGGCGGGGCTCGAAAATTTCCGGGTATTTATTCGCATATGCATTTTCTTTGATCTTCTCTGCAACAACATGAGGATCCGCATTCTTTTCAAGAAGGGCATATCCAACGATGGCAAGGGTATCCCAAGAGTTCCAAAAACGCGGATTTCTCTCCGGAATGAGAGGAATAATCATCTCGAACTGGATGTGCGAATTCGAGGGTGGCGCTTCCACAATGCCTACCACCTTGGCATCTTCAAGGCCGCGGATAGCGATAGGTTGTCCAACGGCGCTTCCATCAGCGAAAAGGGCTTGGGCGACACGTGGAGTCAGGAACACATTTTCCTGTCTGCCGAGAGCCTCGCCAGATGCCCCTTCCAGAATTTTAAAGTCGAAGACATTGAAGAATTGAGCATCTGCAAGTATTGCTTCGGCACGGATACTCGTTCCATCATCAGGATTATTAAAATTCGTGCCGACTGGGCCGAGAGACACACGTCCTCCCCTAGTTACTCTAGTGGCATATTTGACTTCCGGTATGGTTTGCATCGCATTTTGAACGAGGGCCCCTGCAGTGATGGAGTTCTTTGTGCCTCTTTTTACACCGATCGATAAAAATCGGTAGATCTGATCCCTGTTTTCGTGGAAACGATCGAAAGTCAGGTCGTCTATGATGTAAAGAGTAATCACAAGAGTGACCGATAGTCCTATGGCCAGACCGATAAAATTTATAAGAGAATAGACTTTTTGTTTTTTTATATTCCTCAGAGCGATTTTTAAATAATTTCGAATCATTTTTCTGAATCCTCTATGGGATTAATTTGCAATTAACGTGCCAGACATATTCCATTCTAAATTTCGTTGAATGTCACAAGAACTTCCAGGGTAAAATGGGATGAAAGACATGAATCGATATGTGCTGAACCTCATGAAATTGTCCCTTCCCGAAACACAAAGAGTCCGGAATCGGACACCTAAATAACTGTTGTTATCGTTATTGCTTTGATAATATGGAAAGGACTAAAATCAGGAAGATTTTCAAATCCCTCATTGGAGGCAGGTATGCATCTTCTTAGGATTTTTCTATTAATCACGCTAGTTTGCTTGGTGGCCGCTCATATCAGCTGTCAATCAAGACAAATGAGACCGGACACAGAAGCCTTAAGATCGGAAATACTGGATTTCCACAAAAAATTCATCGACGATCATCTAAATAAGAATGTCGACTCCTTCGTTGAGGATTACGCGGAGGATTATATATTCGTTGCACATGGAGAGATAGATCACCCATCCAAAGAGGAATTCAAAACATCTTTCAGCGAATATCTCCATAGTACGACATTTTCAGAATATCGAGACCTTGAGGAGCCGATAGTAGGATTTTCTAAAGATGGCTCAATGGCATGGTCAATAGTAAAGGTGAAGGTGGCGGGCGCTCGAGAAGTAGAGATTGGCTCAACTAAGGAATTCGACATCATCTACGCATGGATCACTCTATATGAACGGCAGGGTGATAAATGGATCCGAACCGTTGAGGTTTCGACGAACAACTAAATCCATCTTTGTGCTGATATAGATTTATCCCCATTATTTTTTACTTGCTATGAGGCGGACGAGTTCGGCTGGAGGGCCGCCCAAATTATGTCATCATCCGTCTGATCCTGCGCTATCGAAGGATTAAGCACCACGATTACAAGAAAAATAATTAAGAAGAACAAACTCTTCAGTGCAGATTTAGTTTTCATCACTCCTCCATTCCTTTAAACGAAACTGAAGGATTTCGGTTATACGAATGTCACCCTAAAATACCCAGGCGTAACCCATCTTAATAAAGAATGTCCTGTCGGATTGGGTTAGACTAAAGTCATCCCCTCCAAAAGAGTTATCGCTATAACCGATGAAGAGCACAATTCGGGGATTTATCTTGTAAGAAAATAATAATTGTGTGAACAGACGTTTGTATTCGGACTCGATCTCAAATGTATAATTGCTTGGATTGTAATCGTAATACACATACTGAACGATGGCACGAAAAAATGCTCGTACATTGAACTGATAGACGGCGCTCAATCCACTTATATTCGCCGTGTAGAGGTGGGCATCCTGAACGCTCATTCTCTCATAGTTATGGTTAAAGGACAGCCGGAGATGCCTGCCGATATTGTAGGTCAGCCCGGGATTAAGCCTGAATCTCTTGCCCAACCGCGTATTCGCATAGTCGATTTGATCTCCAAACACGGTAGCGGCATTCACTTGGAGGTTGGAAGTCGGCCAGAAGCCGCCTTGCACAAGAAAATATGTAAGATCGAATTCAGCGTCTTTATAGGCCTCTCGCGTCCGCCATCCCCTGAGATAAAGGTTGGACTGCATCGTGCCACTGTAGGAGAACCAGAGAGAGGCTTGTTTATTTAGAAGTTTCCCATTCCGTTCTTCAAAGTAATTTAGCTCCGTGCCAGCCCGAAACATCGACCACCACGAACCCGGTGCCGCATTCCAGGTGTAAAAGAAACCTCCTTCAGCGTTTCGATATCCAACTCTAGGAAAATAACCAAGGTCAGCGCGAAAGTTGGAGCCGACATCCTCATAGTCTCCCCACCAGCTCCATGTCCTGGAGTAGCGATCATACTCAAATGAGATGAGTCTATCGTTAAAAGTGCCCGAAGGTTGATCGAATTCGCTGACAACATCATCAGGATATCTGGTACTCGAGCCAAGAATGAGCAGCTGGATCTGATTGGTAGGAGTTAATCGGAAATCCAGGTCGAATCCAAAAACTCTATTGAAATAGTTTTGTCCTTCGCGATCTGTCACCATAAATCCTGCATTGTATCTGCTGCCAAAATCCCTTTTATAGCGGAAAACAGAGGAAACGTTTCCCCTATCCAATGAGGTCGAATTGGAACCCTGGCTTCCCGGGAAAATAAGATTGGTAACATCGTCCCTGACAACAAAGGAACCGATCGTGTTCGCTCCTTCTTTGCCTGTCAGTTTAAATCCCCAAGATGGATCGCGGATTGTGCGCGTGTAGATTATACTCTCGAGAGTATTGAAAAAATCGGCTCCCTCCGTGAAAAACGGCCGTCTCTCAGGATAAAAAAGTGCGAAGGGCTGATTGATGTCGAGCTGAAGGGCATCGGCCTCCACCTGAGAGAAATCAGGATTACCCGCAAAATTAAACGTCAGGTTAGGAGTAACACCCCATCGAACCGTTACTCCCACTTCAGCGTCTTGATCACGCTTTTTCAGATCTCCCTGGGGAAAATCCGGTCTTTCATCCGTTCGGGCGGCAACAACAGTGGGATTGATCTCGATGTTTCGGCCGGGACTTGCGCCTTCGAAACCTTTTATCTTGACCGCCTGGCATAGATAACAGTTATTACTCCGGTCTCTCGGGAAAAGTCCGATGTGGTAGGCGTGTTCTCTAGGATAACGGCGCACAGCGTCGAATCCCCAGATCTGGGGCCCGTCTATCCGCTGGAAACGCAGGGACGAAAAAGGGATCGCGATCTCAACAGCATAACCCCAATCTGTGATCTTGCTGGCACAATCCCAGATCGTGTCCCAGCCGGGGTCTTCTCCCCTCTGGGATTCGATCTGGTCGAATTGAACACCCATGGCTGTAACGATAAAATCAAAGCTCCGTCGCGAATCATTGAAGGTATCAAAGATCAGAGCGATCCAGTCATCTCCGCCTAAGGTATCCCGATCCCTCAGATGGGCTCTGATCGCCGAGGGATTGGGGTCATAGCAGCGAAACGCTGCATACAGGTTCTTTAGATCATACAAGAGAAAAACTTCCGTGCGCACAGGCGGAGGCACATTCTCACCGGGGCGCACCTCATATAATAGCTCCAGTAATAGCGCCCGTTCCCAAGCCTCTTCATCCAGATCCGCATCAATTTTTATCTCAGAGGCCGTTCTGGGTACAGAATAGGGATTCTCAGCCGTCCCCGATCCTTCCCTCTCGAACTCCATATCCTTTCCATGCGCAGCGATCGCGCAGAAAACGAAAAGCCACACACACAAAAAACAAAATGATTCGGCAAAGGATTTTTTAATTTAGACCACCTTCCCTATTTCTCGATTTAGAAAAGTACGCACATGGCTAAAAAATTCATCTAGACATTCATGCCAAAAATGACCGCAATCCTTAAGGACAACAAATTCAACTTGGCTGTTCATTAGGGCCTTTCTTGTACTCTCAGCCATGGGTAGGCCGAACGGATCATCTTCACCCCAAAGCATCAATACAGGATGGTCCAATTTTGCGACTTCATGTGTGAAATCCCAATTCCCCAATGCGGATAATGTCTTCTGGTAAACATCGATATCATATGGGGTTTCTTTTAGCTCCTGGGGTATTTCGAAATTAGGATCTGAAAAGTAGGCAGGCAGAATGGCCAAAAGGAGTTCGCTGAGTTTGGAGGGCCGCTCCGATCCCATAATACCCTGTTTCTGGAGCTTGCTGATCCGCTGAGCTAATCTTTCCTGACCCTCTTGCGCTCTTTTTCTGCTCGGGGGGCCACATCCCATGAGGATGATTGATCGGACGTTCTGTGGGTAAACAGTAGCGTAGCGCATGGTGATAATCCCTCCCCAGGAGTGTCCCAGGACATGGACTTTTTCGACACCGACAGCTTTACGAACTGCCTCGAGATCCGCCACGTATTCAAGGAGAGAATATCCACCAGATTCATCCGATGGTGCAGTCGAACGGCCTGTCCCTCGTTGATCGTACGTCACAACCGCCAATTCACCACTGGCAAGCTGCTCCATGCTGGCCATGTAGCGACTGGACTGGCCAGGACCACCGTTGACAGCAATCAGTACATTCCCGGATGTCGCTTTGCCCACAATTTTTACGCATAATTCCACACAATCTGCTTTCAACTTGAATTCCCTCATAGAAAGTCTCTCATCCTTCTGTCCACCGATGTCATTTGTCATTTGCCAAGACATCGAACAGAAAACAAGACTTGCCAGAGCGAGAATTGTAAAACTCCCTATAACAGCGGAATATAAGAATCGCATGGACGTTCCCTCCTTTATTTCCTTGCGCAAAAACAATTTCTGTCTTTTGCTGGAATGGCTGCATGAACATCGGTCCATTCTTCATTAAAGATGCAAAAAATATGCCAATACAAACATTTCGGGTTATCTCGCACTTTAAAAAAATATGTGTCCACATTTGAACAATCCCTGTCCTCGTTTGAACACTCTTATCAACTCGCTTAGAATATGGCAAACTAATGGAAAGAGGAAAAAATGAATTTCAAGATAACACACGCAATCTCCGGCATTTTTAGCATTATTATGCTGTGTTCTATATCTGCAGCCAAGATTGAAACAATCACAGAAAATAAATTGGCAGAAATACAACGCAAGATCGAGTGGTTGAAGAGCAGCCATGCTTACGGGAGCGCCTGCGTTAGAATCGCACATGATAAAATTATTTACATTGATCCCTCAGGGCTTTCCAGCGAACAAACCAGGATCAAAGCTGATCTCATTCTGGTCACCCACAGCCATGACGATCATTTCTCCACAACAACTATACAAGACCTCTCCAAGGAATCTACAACAATCATAGCTCCAAAAGATTGTCATGACGAATTGATCAAAACCTCTTCAGGATTCAAGTTAAAAACTTCATTTCCAGGATTGGAAATTAAGGCCTTATCGCCAGGAGAGAATGCCTCCGTGGAAGACATGTCTATCGAGACTGTTCCGGCTTACAACCTCGAATCCTCTGCACACCCCAGAGTTAAAGGTTGGTTGGGGTATATAGTAACCATTGGAGGAGTCCGCATCTATCATTCGGGAGACACGAGTTTTATTCCAGAAATGAAAGAACTAAACGATATCGACATTGCCATCTTAACAGTAAGGGATCACTACATGATGAATGGAAAACAGGTGGTCGATGCAATCGCATCATTCAGGCCGAAAGTTGTAATTCCCGTTCACTGGCTCCAGCCCGAAGAACCGGACATCCAGTATATCCAGGAACATGCGCCTTCCGGAATCGAAGTCCTCATACTTGAGCCTTTGCATTGAAGGAATCGTGATAAAAGTAACATAGGAATGAAAATGGGGGTCGGGCCTCCGTAAAAATTTGATATAAAATAAGTTAGCTCATTTTTTCCACTGAAAAATGGCCTTAAATGTACGATTTTTGGGGCAAAATAAGCGTCTAAGCCAAGAATGTCAATTTCTTACTATTAAATCATCCTTAGACATCATTTTTTACCACCAAAATAGTGGTTCTAAGGTGATTTTTAGATCAAAAATATGGGTTAACTTATTTATATTGAAGCACTTGCTGAGGCCTGTCCCCAATTTCAATCTGCATAAACTCTCCATATAGAAAAATGGCGAAATTTAGATAACAATATTATATACTCAAAAGTTCGTGCAAAACAGT
>JASFPP010000024.1:0-28554 GCA_050115915.1 Candidatus Aminicenantota bacterium | reverse complement strand
CCTAGCTGTCAAGAGGTACAAAACAACCTGGGGGGCTGCGCCCTATAAAGATCAGGTCATAGATAGGGATGCGACAGTGGTGGAAAGACTGGAGGACGCGGGAGCGGTTTTGCTCGCCAAGCTCACTTTGGGGGCTCTAGCCCAGGGCGATGTCTGGTATGGCGGTAAGACCAGGAATCCGTGGGATCCGGAGGGAGGCTCGAGCGGGTCATCCGCGGGCCCGGCTTCTGCAACAGCCGCGGGTTGTGTGGCCTTTTCCATCGGATCGGAGACGAACGGCTCCATAATCTCTCCCTGTGACAGATGCGGCGTGACCGGCTTGAGACCCACGTTCGGCCGAATTAGTCGGTATGGGGCTATGGCTTTGAGCTGGTCTATGGACAAGATCGGGCCTATCTGCCGGACGGTGGAAGATTGTGCCGTCGTGTTTAACGCCATTTACGGACCGGATGGACGGGATAACACTCTTTTTGATTATCCGTTCAATTGGGATCCCGCACTCGACATAAAATCGTTAAGGATCGGCTTTTATGAAAGATACTTCACGAAGGAACTGATCAGGAATCCTAAAGACGAAAAGAGGAAAGAGATCGCGCGGGAAAAACAAAAATTGAGTAATGATGTGTTGAATGTTCTCAGAGGTTTAGGTGTAGACCTCGTGCCCATCAATATGCTTATCGATGTGGCCGGAATTGGATTTGTTCTCTCCACAGAATCTGCGGCGGCTTTCGACGACTTGACGCGCAGCGACCGGGACGACCTTATGAAAAAAAGCAGCTGGCCCGATACGTTCCGGCACAGGAGGTTCGTGCCGGCAGTGGAATACATACAGGCGAACCGCTACAGGACCGTGCTCATAGAACAGATGAACAGGATCTTTGAGGATGTGGATGTTTTTGTCGAAGTGACGCACTCGAATACAACGCTGACCAATCTCACGGGACACCCGGCGGTCATTGTTCCCATAGGCTTCGTCAAAGGAAAACCGACAACCATTGTCTTTACAGGAAAATTATTCGGTGAAGCCGAAACCTTAGCCGTGGCGAAAGCCTATCAAGATGTCACGGGCTTTCATTTAAAACACCCGAGTTTCTGAATTCAGACTTGGATTAAACTTTAGCTGTATTGTGAGCTTTACGCCTGTATTTATATTACTTGAGTAACGATTTTTATTTAGAGTATAAGGAGAGTTAAAATGAAGCGATATCTCGTAAAACCCGGAGATAAGGTCGACTTGAAGAAACACAATCCCAGTGACAAAAGCTATTTTAAAGGGATGAAAGAAGAGAGTAAAGAGGAACTCCTAAAAATCAATGCCCGGTTGGAAGAACTGCAAGAACTCCTCTATGCCGAGCATAAACACAAGATCCTTATCGTTCTTCAGGCTATGGACTCTGGCGGAAAGGATGGCACGATCCGGCATGTTTTTGATGGCGTCAATCCCCAGGGAGTGAAGGTTGCCAGTTTTAAGGTCCCGACCAAAGAGGAGTTAGCTCATGATTACCTCTGGCGCGTTCACAAACACACGCCTGGAAAAGGGGAGATCGTCATTTTCAACAGGAGCCATTACGAGGATGTTCTTGTTGTCAGGGTGCATGAACTTGTCCCCAAGTCCATTTGGCGGCGTCGCTTCAAGCACATCCGAGACTTCGAGCGAATTCTGGCCGATGAGGGAGCGACAATCCTCAAGTTTTTTCTTCACATCGACTTGGACGAGCAGAAAGAACGCTTCCAGGCACGGCTCGACACGCCGCATAAGCGATGGAAATTCAGATTGAGAGACCTCGAAGAACGAAAGCTTTGGGACAGCTATTTGGCAGCCTACGAAGAAGCGATCAGCAAAACGAGCACAAATTGGGCTCCCTGGTACATCATTCCAGCTAACCGAAAATGGTACAGGAATCTGGTTATAAGCCGCATTATCGTCGATACTCTCGAGAACTTGAAGATGACTTATCCGGAGCCGGAAGAGGACCTTGACGGTGTTGTTATAGAGTAATCGGTGAAATTGATTCATTATCCTCCATGTGCTATATCTAGAAAAAGGAGTCTGTGCTGCGACTAAAAGAGAGATGGTCAGAATTTTGTTCGCTTTTAAAAAAGATCTTTTTTTTAGACTAACACTACCCGTATTCCTTCTTTGTTCCTTGGTCCTTGGTATGTTCTCTTCCTCCTATGCGCAAGAGAACCAAGAAAAAGAGCTGGGCTATGATATCGCTGTCAGTGCTATTTCCATCGCTGTCACGGTTCAAGACAAGAAGGGGCGAAACATCAATGATCTCACCGAGGAAGATTTTCGTATTTACGAGAATAACGAGAGGCGGAACATCACGTATTTCAGCCATGATTTCGAAGCCCCCCTGAGCCTGACCGTTCTTCTGGATGTCAGCGGGAGTATGGCCCTCCAGGACCGGTTGAAAGAGAGCAAGGAAGCCTTGAGGTATCTCATTAAACATCTTCTTGACGAGGGGGATGAGATATCGCTTCTCATCTTCGCTGATGGCGAAGTGGAAGTGGCCATGAATTTTTCGAAGGATAAGAGCGGCTTTTTGTCCATCCTGGAGACGACCGAGGCCTACGGACAGACGGCGCTGAACGATGCCGTGGCCGTGTCGCCTGATTTTGCCAATAGAGGAGAGTATGAGAAACGAGCTCTTCTATTGGTCACTGATGGGATCGAGAACGACAGCGAATATTCTCCTGAGCAGGCCATTGAGGTGGCACGAAGGGTCGATATCCCCATTTACACCATCGGTTATAAAATTCCTCTGAGTGAGCAGTACTTGAAAAAGTATAAACGCTCTCCCAGTACGACGTCAGTGAGTATTATCGAGTCTCTCGAAAAATTCTCGAGAGCGACCGGAGGAAAGGCGTATTTCCTCGATTACACCGTCGCTTTCATCATGACCCTAAGGGAGATCATCGACGAGCTCAGCCATCAGTATATTATTGGATACACATCGTATATCGACCCAAAAAGCGAATACCAAAGAATCAGGGTCGTAACATCCAACAAGAAACACAGAGTGCGGACACGTGAGGGCTATTACAGCGGAGAGAAAAAAGAATCGTCCTTCTTTCCTTATTAGGTTGAGATTTTAGAATAGATGAGAAAACGCTTTCTCCAGGGCAATTTTTTAAAGAGTTTCCCATTGAAAATTTTGTTTATTGGATCGATGGTATGTGCTATGATAAAAGTCCAACAAGAGCTTTTTAGCAGGATGGATTATTCACGAGTTGAGGTCGCTGCAAAGGCGAGGCAGTGGCCCATGACGATGTAGGGAACTACTTCGAATGGGCTACAACGAAGGCTTTGTAGTGAGATCAGCTCGCCTGAAAGGTAAAAAATGTCGATAATACGAGTGAAAATGGTTTTTATAAAAAGTATCGGCAGTTTTTATGAATAATCCAGATTAATAACTATAGATAATCCGTTTATAAAAAAAGGAAGGGAGAAAGCAATGGAGAAAAACAAAATCACACTTTTTTTAGGAGCAGTGCTTTTTGTGGCGCTGATCGCTGGAGTGGGCTGTGCCAGCAAGGGATTTGTGCGGGAAGAGGTTGCTGCGCTGGATCAGAAAGTCGAAGGGGTTGAAACATCCGTCGAGGAAAACCAGAAAAGGATCAAAGAGCACGACGAGCGATTGGCCACTCTTGGCTCTCTCGTAAAAGAGCAAGAGACAGAGTTGAGCAAACAGCGGAGTGAATTTGACAGCCGGATTAGCGAGGTGAAAAAAGCGGCACAGGGCAAATTGATCTTCCAGGAGACCCTCCGGAACGATCAAGCCAAATTTAAATTCGACAGCTCCGAGCTGAACGACGAGGCCAAAATTGCGCTGGATGCTTTTGTGCAAAAACTGGTTGAAGAGAACAGAGGCGTGTATCTGGAGATCCAGGGTCACACGGATAACACCGGGCCGGAAGACTGGAATCTCATCTTGGGTAAAAAGAGAGCTGAAGCCGTGAGTGATTATTTGCACAAAAAGTACAGCATTCCACTCCACAGAATGGAAGTAATCAGCTACGGGAGCGATCAGCCGGTCGGGGACAATTCCACCCGAGATGGAAGAGCACAGAATAGACGCGTTGTTATTTTAGTGTTCGAATAAACACTGTCTTTCGATCTTGAATCACCGATCTTGCCGATCGTCCAGGATTGGATAGGCAGGGTCTCAAAAATTGAATTTTTACTCCAGTCAGAAACACGTCAATAGAAAAGGCATGGATCCAGGCCTTCGAAAAGTCCTGGGCGTTTCCGACGGGATCGCCATCCTGATCGGGATCTCCATCGGGGCCGGCATCTACTCCACACCTCAGATCATCGCCGGCTACCTTGGTTCTTTCAACACGATCCTGCTTCTTTGGCTTCTGGCAGGTCTCTTTGTGTTCACAAGCGGGCTGATCTATGCCGAGCTCGGAACACGTATGCCGCAGACGGGTGGGGAATACATCTACATCACCCGCTGTTTTGGCCCCTTTGCCGGTTTTATGTTCGGGTGGGCCCAGCTCTTCATCGTCCGCACGAGTGCGGCCGCAGGTCTTGCCTTGATCGTGGCCGACTATCTTAACTATTTTGTTCCCCTAAACAAGAGTACACGGATAATCACTGCTCTCGCTGTCATTGTTCTCTTTGGCGTTTTGAACTATATCGGGATTCAAAGAGCCAGCATCTATCAAAAACTATCCACACTTCTCAAAGTCGGGGCCCTATTGTCTATTGTTATCGCCGGTATTTTCTTAAGCGGCGGACATGAGAATCTGCTCTCGACAAAAGCAGACCCCACGGGAGGATTAGGGCCTGTGGGAAATGTTGTTGCAGCTATAATGCTCATCCTCTTCTGCCACACAGGCTGGGAACGGATCGGTTATTCAGCCGGAGAGATGAAAAATCCCAAGCGTGTTATCCCCTTGAGCCTTATTGTCGGAATAAGCATCGTCGTTAGCCTTTATGCTTTGACGAACATGACTTACCATAGAACACTGGGAATAGAGGGGATGAGAGAAAGCACGATCGTCGCATCCGATGTTCTGACTATTCTCATCGGCCCTATCGGTGCGGCTCTTATCGCCATCCTCGTTATTATCTCTGCATCCGGGAGTATCAACGGAACGATGATGACTGCGCCGCGCGTCTATTATGCCATGGCCAAGGATGGACTCTTCTTCAAGTGGCTTGATTTTGTGCACCCCCGATTCCGGACACCTGCACGGGCCATTGCCGCCCATTGCTTCTGGGCAGGAGCCATTCTTTTAATACGGGGAACATTCGAGACGATCGCCACTGGTTTGGTCTTCACGATCCTGATCTTTTACGGGCTCTCCACACTTTCGCTCTTTAAGATGCGGAAGGACAACATCGGGGGCACTGACATTTTCCGCGTCCCGTTCTATCCGGTTCTTCCTATCGTTTTTGTCTTGGTGATCCTTGTCCTTCTTGTTCTGAGAGCGATGTTCGAATGGCAAAATTCAGCCACGGACCTGGTTTTTATCGTCACAGGACTTCCCTTTGCGATCTACTGGATTCGAAAAAAAGGTCGCTCGGGCGAATCTGGTGCATAAAAGTCATAAAATCCAAAAAGGTGATATTTAACAACGAGGCAAAACACACAGTGTCTGCGTTGATATCATAATCCGAAGGTAGGGCTATGGCTAAAAAAATTCTAAGCAGCGATGAAGCGTTGGCGTATGGGGCACTGTCCAGCGGGATCAAACTGGTCACAAGTTACCCTGGCTCACCAAGCTCTGGAACGGTGGAGACTCTGATCGGCCTGGCCGGGAAGTCCGGTATTTATGTGGAGTGGTCGAGCAATGAAAAAGTCGCTATGGAGATGGGAATCGGTGCCTCCATAGCCGGACGGCGAGCGCTGGTCTGTGTGAAAAGTGTCGGTATGAACGCCATGATAGATCCGCTCATGGCCTTGAATCTTACTCCGGTTAACGGGGGACTGGTCATTCTTCTGGGGGACGATCCCGGTGGATACGGATCTCAGAACGACCAGGATTCGCGGCCATTGGCGACCCTCGTGGAAATGCCAATGATGGAGCCGGCAACTCCATCTGAAGGTTATCGGATGATGCAGGAAGCGTTCCGGGTATCCGAGCAATATCAGACCGCAGTGATCCTTAGAGAAACACGCAGTTACTCACAGCGGAAAGAGGAGGTCTCTATTTCGGATGGACCCTATCGAGAGATCCAGAGGGGCCTTGTGAGAGAACCTTTCCGTTTCGTTCCAGTTCCCAAGAATGCCGTGGAAAAACACAGGGCCTTACACGATACGATCGAAGCGTTGAGCGATTGGGCCAATGACGTGTCCTTCAACACATCCATCGGCAAGGGAACGAAGGGCCTTATTTGCGCCGGGTTTGTGCATCAAAAAATTCTCGATGTCATCGGTGATAAGGATCTGGAAGAGTTTCGTCTTCTTAAACTGGGAGTTCTTTGTCCGTTGCCCAGGAAAGTCATATCCGAATTTCTGTTGAGCTGCCAGGAAGTCCTTGTTGTTGAAGAGATCGAACCCTATGTTGAGGATTCTGTCAAAGCGATCGCCCATGATATAGGCTGTACAGCAAAAATTTTAGGAAAGCACAGTCGCCATTTGAGCCGCGAAGGGGAACTCTTCCGCTGGCAGATGCAGGAGGCCCTCAAAAGGTTTATTCCAGGATTTGTTCCAGAAAAAAATTTTTCCAAAGGCGATGAAATCGAAGAAAGGCCGAAGAAAAAGGATTTCTGTGCCGATTGCAAATATGACGTTGTCCTTGACAAACTCCTAGAAGCCGCAGAGAGTCTCGGCCAGAAACCCGTTCTTGTCGGTGATCCCGGTTGCCTTGTGACGGTGGCGGACAGGCTTGATGCAAAGTACGCCATTGGATCCGCAGTGGGGGTGGCTGACGGCTTGAGTAAAGCGGGGATCGAAGAGCGGGCTGTGGCCATATTTGGTGACTCTGCGTTTTTTCACACCACACTTCCTGCTATATGTAATGTTGTCCATAACCGGAGCAACATCTTGATGGTTGTCCTGGATAATAAAGCCACCGCCACCTCGGGTTTCCAGCCTCACCCTGGTGTGTCGCGGAATGCCACGGGCGACGATGCTCCGGCACTTGACATTGCACGGATTACTCAAGCCTGTGGTGTTCAAAATGTGTACACTGTCAACTGTGATGAAAACGAGCGGGCGATGATGGACTCATTCCGAAAGGCACTCAGTCAGACGGCTCTGACCCTGATCATCGTTCGGTTGAACGATAATCATTGATCCGGTTATTTCAGTATTGACATGAAAGAATTTGTATGGAAAGATGAGTGCAAGATCAAATCGAAGGAGGCTCGAATGAAAGGGAAAGCTATTTTGCTGTTTTTATGCTTTTTTCTTGTTGTCTCGGTTTCAGCGCAGTACAAGGATAAAGTGATCGGTGTCCACACGGAAGTTAAAGCGGTTGTCGAAGATGGACAGCCTGAAGTTTATGCCCAAGTCGCAGGGGGCGATAAGCCCGGAGTCCAGATATTGACATGTTATACAGCGGATGAGATGGGAGATCAATGGCAGATGATCGATCTTTCCGAGAATTCAGAAATTTATTGGGTGGTTGAATATACGGCTGTGTTCAACACCAATGTCCGTTTTACTATCATCGTGAATGGGCCTGAATATTACGAAGTCGTCACCGAATGGTATTCTGCAAAATATAAAAATTATCATCTTACTGCACTGCAGACAAATAATAACTGGCTAAAAGGCACTTACACTCTAACAGTGATCGCTGAACAACAAAAAGCAAGATCCGGCGCGGAAAGTATCGGAAGTTGTCGGGTCAGGCTCTACTGACAAAAAGGCCATTTTTTCGAGAATAGATATATTTGCAGCTGCCCTGAGAGGGATTACTTATCCTCCACCAGGGGATCCCTGCGGATAGAGATTTTGCTCGTATAGCTGTTGCCGTTTGCCGTGAGCTTAACCGCATAAGTTCCGGGTTCCGCAACCGGGGCCTGCACTCCCTGTCCAAAACGTCCCCTCATAAATCTCGCGGCTCCACTGAAACCGATAGATTCAAATGCCTTCATCTGGATCGCCTGGGCTTCCCTGTAGGTGAGGCCGGGTTGTTTGAGTTTTTCCTGTGCGTCTTGGATCGTCTTTTTTGCATCTTCTTCAACTTCCGGCCTTTGGAGCATCCTTCCCATCATACTCTGCATCTGGGAGATGGCCTGCTTCATCTGCTTCTCTGAGGGATCGAACCTCATATCCCAGAGGAGTCGATTCAATCCGGCGTCTGCATCTTTAATGGTAAAGACAGTCTTGAGACTTCCAGTTGCATCCAGGATCTCGATCGCGACCGGGTCTTTGGGTTTATCCTTTAAATAGTAGTAAATCTTGGCGCCGAAGGGAGGATTTTCTCCCGCAAAATAGAGATTACCGCGGCCATATCCGCCCCTGCGGAGGCTTAGCCAGTGTGTGCCGGGCCGTCCATTCTCGAAAAGATGTGCCTCTGAAGTGAGGATCTCATCCGTTGCCTGCTGGAGTGGGGAAATATCATCCAGGATCCATATGCCGCGTCCATGAGTTCCTGCGATCAGGTCGTTGTCCCGGGGATGGATCATCAGGTCGTGGAACGCCACCGTGGGCATGTTAAGGCTGAGGTTCGTCCAGTTTTCGCTTCCATCCCTAGAGAAGAAAACCGCAAATTCTGTCCCCACAAACAACAGGTTTTTGTTCTTCAAATCTTCGCGAATAACGTATACGGATCCTCCATCAGGAAGGTTCGATGTGATATTTGTCCAGGTCTTACCGAGATCCGTGGTTTTGAACACATAGGGTTTGAAGTTATCGCTCCTGTGTCCATCGAAGGTCAGGTAGCAGGTGTCTTCATCGAATCGGGAGGCTTCCACTCGGCTTACCCATATCCCTTCGGGAACGTCCGGCACATTTTCTCTGACGTTCGTCCATGTTTTTCCATCGTTCCGGGTCAATTGGACATTACCGTCATCCGTACCCACCCATATGAGACCTTGAGTGATCGGGGATTCCGCAATAGTGGTGATCGTACAGTGGGTTTCCGCTCCTGTCTGGTCGAGTGTAATGCCTCCGGTGGGCTTGCTGTGTTTATCCGGATCGTTAGTCGTGAGGTCAGGGCTGATGATCCTCCAGTGATCGCCGCGGTCCACGGATTTAAAAAGATGATCCCCCCCGAAGTAAATCGTCCGCGGATTGTGGGGTGAAATCAAGATAGGCGAGCTCCAGTTGAAACGATAGGGCGATCTCCTCCGACCAAAGGGGCTTTGTTGAGCTCCTTGTGGGGCATTTTGTCGCTGCGCCTGCTGGCTTGCACTTACTTCACCGCGCTTTTTCGGTAGGTGCTCCTTCCAGTTGTAGGTATTTTGTTCTGAGGGCCTTATACGCGTTGCTTCTCTTGTCTCAACGTTCACGCGCATGATGTTCCCACCCTGGCTTTCGGCATAGGCGATGCGCCAATCTGTGGGATCATTCTGGACATAAAATCCGTCTCCACCCCCGATGTTGAACCAGAAATCCGTGAGGATTTTCCCTTCCCGGCTCATGCTTGGCCCACACCACGTGCCGTTATCCTGTAATCCGCCGTAGACATAATAGGGATCGCGAAGGTCCGAACTCACAGCATAAAATTGCGATAGACAGAGATTGTCGAACAGAATCCAGGTTTTGCCATGGTCGTGAGTCAATGATGCTCCTCCATCCTGGCCGACGTAAAAACGGTTTTTGTTTGTGGGGTCCAACCACATGGTGTGGAAATCGGGATGGAGCCCCTCTATCCTCTTCAGAGTTTCTCCTCCGTCTTCGGAATACTGCATCCGTGTTGACAGGTAATAGATCAGTTTATCGTCGAAGGGATTGATGTAGATATGGCTGTAATAGAAAGGTCGGACATTCGTCCTGTTTTTGTAGATCCATGTTTCACCGCCGTCCTCTGACCTGTAGATCCCTGTTCCGAGTTTTGTCATATCTTTATAATCGGGATTGGGTTTCTGCTCTTTTTCCTCTTGTATGGTCTGTCTTGGCTGGAATCCGTGCTCGACCACAGTCATCAGAACCTGCGGATTGCTCCGTGAGATCGCCAGTCCGATTCTTCCCAGGTCCCCTTCAGGAAGTCCTTGAGTCAGCTTTTGCCACGAGTTGCCCCCATCGATGGTTTTAAAAATCCCCCCGTTCGGGCCCCCGGAGTCGAAACGCCAGGGCCGACGCAGCCGCTGCCAGAAGCTGACATAAAGAATATCCGGGTTTTCCGGATGCATGACGAGGTCGATGGCGCCTGTTTTTCCGTCGTCAGGTAGACCATTTGTCAGTTTTTGCCAGGTTTTCCCTCCATCTGTGGTTTTAAACAATCCTCGATCCCCTGAATAACCCCAGGTATGACCTGTCGCTGCCGCATACACGACATCGGCGTTGGTCGGATGAGTGATCACCTTGGCGATGGTGTGTGTGGTTTCCAGACCCATGCGGGTGAATGTTTTTCCGCCATCCGTGGATTTATAAATGCCATCTCCCCAAGCGATGCTGTTCCGGCAACATTCTTCGCCCGTACCCACCCAGATGATGTTCGGATCTTTCTGGTAAAAGGCCACATCGCCGATGGAAGCGGAGCCATAGTCGTCAAAGATCGGCTCCCATGTCGTCCCTGCGTTCACAGATTTCCACACGCCTCCGGAAGCACTGGCACAAAGCACTTGTGTGAAATCGCTATCCAGGGCTTCGAAATCCGAGATGCGGCCGATCATATTGGCCGGCCCCACATTCCGCCATTTGAGGCTCTTGATTAGATTCTCCTCGATGTTTTGAGAATAAAGGAGATGATCCGCTCCGATCGCACCAAAGATTAAAATAAAAGCACACAAAGGCTTCCTGAAATTCAAATTCATTCTTTACCTCCCGTATAAATGAAAATCGTGCTGAATTGTTCTACCCTGAAATAGTCTTGGAAAATTATGTATATATGATTTGTTGCTTCACACATTTGACCCGCAATTATATAAATTTATTCGTTCCTTTTCAAAAAAAACTGCAAGCATGCTGATATGATGCCATTAGTACAGACATAAATTGGTTGAAATAATAAGGGACGATTGTCGTAGACAGACAGAATGGGAGTCTTCTTTTTCGGTATGTGATTGTTAATGAGGCCGGATCAATCCAATGATGTCCAGTCGAGCTCGTGGGTTTCGCGGCTAGCAATGATCTTTCGAAAGACCTCTTCTGGCCATTTCAGCACTCCGTCCACCATCAGCAGGTCGTGCCGGATGCTGATACCGAAGAGACGGCCGTTTTCCTGGAGATAGGGGAGGATCGTGATCCAGTCTTCCCTGCGGAAAGATGTGAACTCAGCGCCGTTCAGCTGGCTTTCGGTCACAGTGCGGTAAGGATCGTTGAGGTAGCATGCCCCGCCTGAGGCCAGTGAGAATAAGTTATTGCCGGGATATTTCATCTCCAAACCGATGACCTCCCCCCGTTCATCAAAAGTCAGTCCGTTGATGATAACAAAACCGCCGCCCGTTTGAGCGCCAGCCATAAAACTCTCGGCACAATAGTCGAGACAGGAACCGTTGATGATCGCCCTGACCCGGCCTACGGCGTTGATGAGCGGGCGGCCTGCAGCCGATCCCATGACGAACGTCTCGCCGCCTTTAGCGCCGTAAAGGAAAGTCTGCCCCACGTTTCCGAAGATAACGATGCGCCCAGACTTGAGGATCTGGCCCACCTGATCCTGGGCATCGCCATGAACATAGAGCTGGGCCCCGTCCATGCCGCTCCCCAGATAATCGCCGCTCGAGCCATACACATCGATACGAACATCATCGGTGTTGGGACCTAGCCCGCACCCGATGAAGCGATCACCTCGACAGCGGTAAAGGATAAAATTCCTCCAGCCATTGGCATGGGATTCGGCGATCGCTCTGGATGCGGCCTCCGGTCCATCGTTGGGAAATTTGCCCGCATCGATCACGATCGTGTCAGAGGGATTCTTGGGATGAGGAAGGGCACTCTCCCAAGCGATAAGAGCATCTAACCGGATCATTCCTCCTTCTTCTGTAGCGGCGGGTGTCGGAACGGAATCCAGGATTGCATGGATCGCGTTCTCGACGGCAGCCAGATGGAAGGCCCGCTGCCCCTCTCCTGGATCCCATCGTCTATCACGGAGCAACGTGAGTTTCTTCAATGCTTCTATCTTGCCACAGTCCTTCTCGAGCTTTTTTACTCCATATCGGAATTCATCGTACCGATTAACCTGCAGGATTTTTATGAACTCAGATAAAAGTCCCTCCAAAGGATCCTGAGGGGTCGCCATCGATTCGTCACGAATTCCTCTTTCCGCATTCTTCGGGCTCTGCATCGCAGTTTTAAAAGATCCTATGGACAACTTCTCGCCTTTGCTGTTCATCCGGCAGTTGATATCGATAGCCGGAGTACGAAGCTCCTTGATTTTGTGCGCGTGGCTGTTTCCACTGATCCGATTGCCGAATTTGTCATGGACATCGAGGAGTGTTTTACCATCCTCATTTTTCAGGGTGTAGACGAAAGCCCCCCCATCTGTGCAGCTTCCCCCCCGAGCTGCCCAATAGTCGTCTGCCATTGGAGGGATTGAAGAATCCTTGGAGGCGATCTCTTCGAAGAAAGCGTCGAGAGCCTGCTTTTCACTCGCGATGGCTCCGTAACTTTTCTGGCCCTCTCTCAAACTGAAGACCTGTGGCCTGAGCATGGACACATCCGTTATCCCGATGAGCTGAGGTGCACCCGTTTCGGGTTCGGCACGGGCCACGATGAAAAACCAGGGGCCGTCTGGTGAGCCGTGAAGGTGAGCGGATTGGATGGCCCGGAATATCCGCTGCCGTTGCTTCGGCAGTCGTTCAAAATCACCCTCGGGTGTAGGCGCTAAGGCTTCTATAACGAACTCGAGTGGATACCCCAAAATTCTTGCGTACAGGTCGAACAGGAGGACAGAGACCTCTGTGTCTGTGATGAACTGCGGCACGATTCCCCATTGACGAAGATACTCGCATACGGAGTGATAATTGGCAAAGTCTCCGTTATGGACAAGCGCTTCATGCAAACCCACAAAGGGATGGGCTCCTCCTGGATGCCAGACACGCCCCCTGGTCGGATACCGCTGGTGACCGATCCAGAGATGAGCTTGCATGTCTTCCAATTGGTAAAACCGCGCAATCTCTTCAGCGTATCCGACACCCTTCAGGATCATGAGATCCCGGCCATGCGAGAGGACAAATGCCCTGGGGTCTTTTCTGTTTTCGTAATATTTGGCGTTCAGGTGGAAACTGTTCTGGAAAACGAATTCGTCCTCTGCGGCGGTCGTATCCGGGCTTTCTTTGATCGTGATTTTATTCTCTTTTATAAACGATTCCAGTCTGTTGGGTTTAACACGGACAAAGTACCGCCACACCAGGGGAGGCTTGATCTCCAACCCGGTGTCACGATAGTCATCCAGACTCTCCTGTCTTTCGGCGTGAGCGACAACAAAGACAGATTCAACGAATTCTTTTTCTATAGCCCCCCGTGCTTCCTCATCGAGATAGGATATGTGCAGGGCATATTTATCTGTATAGTCATCGAATAGTCCGACGGCCGCCACACCCCCGCCTTTTCCGTTCCCCCTATTTCGCATCTGTTCACAGGGACGGATGATGCAGTTGCCTTCCAGTTTATCGCTGCCGATAATGCCGATAACACCACATCCGCCCTCCAATGCGCGCTTTTTCTCTATAAATTTTCCTCTGACCATACTCTGTCGGGATCTGAGAATCGCCTCTGCGATCTTTGCGGTGCTGTCTTTTGTCTTTTTGGTTGTATCTTTTATGACCATGGCGAACTCTCTTCTTTCACTGTGGTCTTATCCATTTTCGAGTCACGATTTATGACAATTTACGGAGGATCTGCGTTCATGGGTTTCTGGGTCTGGTACAAAGCTCAAGAGATCCCAGCGTCCACGCAATTCGCGGATCGTATTCATCCCGAGGTTTCGTAACCGCTTCTCCATCGTTATAGCCCAACTTTTATACAGGTTGCAGATTCTGTCCTTGATCCAATCCGCAGTCATTTGCGGTGTTAATTCCGGGTCTGTGGTCGCTATGCCTATGGGACAGCCTCTGTCCCGTTCACAGTTCCCGCACCTTACGCAATCTATCGCCACGAGCTCTGCTGTGCCGATGACGACGCCGTCCGCCCCAAGAGCGATTGTCTTGAGCGCATCTTCTGGCGTGCGGATGCCGCCGCTTGCGATCAGCACAACCTTGTCCCTGATCGCTTCGTTGACCAAAAACGCATGGGCCTGTGCCGTTGCGTATTCGGTCGGCATGGCAATGTTTTTTTTGGCAATATCCGGCGCCGCTCCTGTGCCCCCATAGGCTCCGTCCAGGTGGATGACGTTGGCTCCGGCATAGTAGCTTCCCACAGCGACCATGTCCACATCCGATGGCGTTGAGACTTTAACGGCAACGAGAACATCAGGATGTATCGAACGTATCCAGTCCACATGTTTTTTGTGGTCTTCAACCGAATAAACGCTATGGAATGGAAACGGAGAAAACAGGTTCGTTCCTGGAACAGCCTCGCGCATCGATGCCACTTCCGGCGTATTCTTTTCTCCAAGTAAATGTCCCCCCAGCCCAGGCTTTGCGCCCTGGGCATACTTAAACTCGATCATGCGGGCCCTGATGATTGTCTCTTCGCGGACGCCGAAAAGTCCGGTCGCCACCTGTGTGATAATATGGTCCGAAAAGGGGATGAGCTCGTCCGGATAGCCTCCTTCGCCCGTGCATGTGAAGGTTCCTATCTCTTTGGCTGCCATAGCGCGTCCCTGCATGACATCGAGCGAGATCGATCCGTAAGACATCCCCCCGCCATAAACAGGGAGAGAAAGACTCACCTTTGATCCTGTTCCCCTTCTGTTTAACGGCAGGGTTATATCGATTGGTCCTTCTGCCGGCTTCACCCCAGGTAAAGATCGAGCCAAGAGCAGTGTGTCGAAACCACCCCCGGAATCACCTCTTTGTTCTTCAGGTGTCAGCAGCGAGGGAGTTCCAACCCTTGCCATTCGATATGTGTCGCGCAACAGAGAGGGAGTCCACCTGGGATCTCCGAGGACTGAATCCGCCGGATCTTTAACGATCTCAAGGGCTTTCCAAGGACAAACGTTGACACAGCACCAGTCGTTGTCTTTGCACGATAGCCCGATGCACCGGCTGTGTATCGGTTCATCCAAGCTGATCTTGCCATCGACACGCCTGTGAACATCATATTTGCAGCTCACAACACAGAGTGTGCAGTTCGTGCATTTTGTGCGGTCCACAACAACTCGCCACTCGCCATGTTTAACACTGAATCTGTCGGGGACAAGCTTGGCTTTAATAAGAGGGAGTGGTTCTTTTGATTCTTTCCTATCTTTTATATTTGCATTCAAATGGGTGTGGATCGGCTTCTGTTGACTGGGTTTTCTGGTGCTTTCTGGCATGTTTTTAAGACGTTCGGCGAATTTTTTTCGCTCCTCATCCGCAAAGATAGCACGGCCGGTCTCGCCACGTAGTCGCCGGACATCACGCAGTCCCATAGCGCCCAAGACTTCGAGCAGCTGGTCCTTCCATGAGAGCATAAGATTGATGACACGAGAGGCTCCCCATCGCGGATCGAGCTCTTCGATTCCTTTGGGTAAAGGATGTTTATTCCCGTTTTCTCCTGTGGTCCATTTCAAGACGTCCATGGCTATGAGCAAAGGAATGTCCAGGACAACGGCATCAGCGCCCATAATAATGGTTTTAGGGATGTGTTCCGCAGCGGCGATGCCTCCTGACGCTATAAGCGTGATCCTGTCTCTCCATCCTTCCTCGACCAGAAGCTTGTGTGATTTATGGAGGGATTCGAGTAGCGTGATACCATCAGTGCCCTTTCCATGAATGTCTGCACCGAGGTGTATGGTCTCCGCGCCCTTTTGTGCCAGCTTCAAGATCTTTGTGTCGACTCCAGTGGATACAGGGATGTGGATAACCGTAAGGACATTGGAGTTGATCTCTCTAACCCTGGCTATTCCCTCTATGGGTTCCACATCAGGATCGAACTCGACGATCGTCGCCCACTCGATAATGTCCCTGTATTGTTCGATATCCTTGGGCCCCACTCGGATGAGAAGATGGCTGTAATAATCCTTTAATTCCTGGGTGGCATTTTTTGCAGGGATAGTGAGATAGGTTGTCAATTTACTCGCGGCCAGCGCAAGAGCCGAGATCGCGGTATGCCCTGGAAAAAAGGGCATGAATCCAAAAATAATAGGGATGGGGATCTCGCGGTTGAGAGGAATGAGCGATTTGAGGTTGCCTTTTTCATCGAACACCATTCCGCACAGGTCCCTTATCATCTGACCAAGAGTGACGGTCGTTGAAATATGCTCCCTGCCGTGGATCCCATCGCGTGTGGGCCGCACGATCTCGGACATATCCGTCCAGATATTGTCGTAGTATTCTCCATCAAAATATCCTCTGAAACCGGTACCACTGACCGGGATCTTTCCCTGTTCCGCTTGTTCCAGGATTGAACGTATTCGAGCGGGTGTGTAGGTTTGATCTCCCAGACTTAGAAATTCCTCGTTTATCTGCATGCTTAAGGCTTCCCGCGGGCAGCGGTTGATACAGGCGAAACAATTGCGGCAGCAATTCTCTTCTGGGTCGGCCATTTTTCGTGGGTCATCCTCACGTCGAAAATGACAGTCGTAAATACAGGCTTCAATGCAGGTGCCGCAGTTTATACAGCGATCACTACGGAGTGTCTGGTAAGGCGTTAAGATGGGGTAGCGTGAGGATGTCGGTTTTGGTGCGAGTCGCTTGGGACGGATCATTCGCTCCCTCCATTTGGAGACCTTTCGACTATCGGGACTCTGGTCAAGCTTTCCTCCGGCGACCAGTCCGGAAGGTCCAGTCCAAAAATATCCTTGATAAATTCCCGGCGACTGTCTAGTGTATCGATAAAATTCTTGACGGTTTCAGCGGGGGATCCGAACCGGTCCCCCAGCCAATCCTCGAGCACAAGATAACAATCGCGGAGCGGCAAATGTGTCTGGCAGACCTCCTCGCACAGACCGCAGTGGAGGCATTGAAAGGAGGCAAATGCTTCTGATTCTTCCAGTTGCAAGCCGTTCGTCATGGCCTCTGCCATGCGCAACTTCGACCGGCCGGTGACCAGTTCGTCCTCAGTGATGGTGTAGGCCGGACAAACGGGGATACACGCACCGCAGGATGTGCACCTTTGGGCGCTCTGGAGCAGCAGGTCTTCACCTTGCTTGACTTCTTGTGGAGGAACATCCCATGTACTCTGCGGCTCTGGTCCAGAGAGCCTGGCGATCGGACCAATAACAGGCGCAAAAAAGTGGGATAAGGCCAAGATCGGACGAAATATTAGCGGATTAAAAAATAGAGATGGGACACTGAAAAACCGTCCCTTGATCTTAAAGAATTTGTTTGGATTGAGTATACCATTGGGATCTATCTCTGTCTTCATTTGCCTGAGCTTCTTAAGTTCGCCTCGAGTATACTTGCTTTTAATAAAAGGAGTGTTCCAGATTCCAATCCCATAAGGAGCCCCTCCTAACCGTACAGCTATCCTGACCAGAAGCTGAATGAACAAAAGGCTCAAAATATAATGCACCGTCTTGGAATAATCACAAGTGAAAGAAAGGATGATAAGGTAGGAGTATGATTCTTCTTTATTCGACGTCGTTTCTTTGTTATTGGGCAGCGACGGGGCGTCGCCGCAGACGATCACTTCCACCGTAGGATTGATGTTGAAATGCCTGGCCAGTCTCTCGAGCTTCTTAATATATTTCAGTATGTTTCTTCGGGGAATTACAACTTCTGAACCAAGAAGGCTAGGACCGATACGCTGGGCTTTAAGCGGGAAATAACGGTCGGCCCATAGGTAGCGGGCAGCCACATCATTTTCCATGAGGGTGGTCATCGCATTTTTATTGCGAGCCGCATCACCATTTCCTGAGCGGATTGCTTCTCCATTTTCTGAACGAAAAGGCACTTCACTGGATGATGCGGATTTTGAGTTTCCCCTCAAATAAGACAAAAATTTCTGTTCTTCATCCTGAGACTCGAAGTGAAGGAGCACTGCATCGTGTTCAGGGACGATTCGATCTTTGGACGGGCTGCTCTCAAAAAAGAGGATGTTTTCCCTTTTGAGGAATTCACTGTCAAAGTAGACAACGTGTGTTGCCTGAAGACCGTTATTCGTGAGCTTATCGATGAATTCGAATGCTTGAACCGGATCGTTGAATGTGAACATTCGAGCTCCGCTGTACTCAGGTTTGGGCCGGACACGCAGCGTGATCTCTGTGAGAATTCCAAACTGCCCCTCCGTTCCAAACAGGTCTTTTATGGATTTGTCCTCGGAGCGTAATTCCTCGATCGTGCCGCCTGGCCTGACGACACGAACGGCAAGAACAGATTCATGGACGCTCCCATATTTATAGCTATCCAGACCCATCCCGCCCGTGGATATCCACCCGGCCACAGTAGAAAATCGGCTGGTGGGAGATGTTTGGGGGATCAAACCATGAGTTTCAAGGTGCGTTGCCACATCTGCCCAACGAGCTCCGGGTTGTACACGAATAGTTTTGCTTTCAGGATCAACTTTGAGAACAGCCATCATGGCGGACAAGTCGACCACGATTCCATTCCTGGTGGGGACAGCTCCACCGAAAGCGAATGACCCTGATCCTCTTGGGAAAACAGCCAAATTTTTTGAATTACAGTAAACAAGAATAGAAGAGATATCCTTATCGGTTTTGGGCTGGACCACAAGAGCCGGCGTTGTGCGGTGGAGCATTTTTTCCATCAATGCGGGGACACGGGCCAGGTCTCTGCTGTAATTCCTCCGTTCAAAGTAGTTTGCGGCCACACGGCAATTTTCGCTGACATGGGAGCGAAGGTCCTTTGCTAGAGATTCTATCTGCCGCCTCCTTACAGGAGTGTCCCTGTCCGTGATGTATTTCCAGAACAATTCCAGCCGGCGCTGGGGAGATTTAAAAAGAATATAGGAGAGCAACAGCCACTCTTCGCGTAGGTTTAAGGAGGCGGAGTCCTGATTGAGTAGATCGCTTACATGTGGAGCGGGCTCGATACCGTATATCCGCCTGCGGCGGATTGCTGTTTTATGGGCGCGTTCCACTAAATATTCTTTCCAGCTCATCTCAATTTCGCTCCATTCTAAACTCTTCTCTTTTAAACTGCTTCGATATCAAACGCCCTCGGTCTCTGTTTTTCTCCTTCTTTGTGCGTGAATAAATATAATAGTAATGAAATATAGTATAAAATATTATAATTGTCAAGGTAAAATTGTAATAAACTTGACAAATGTATTGTATTAACGTATAATATCTTACATATGAAAGGATTAAAGATGACAGATGATGTGGAAAAAAAGATTATAAGGGCCTTGAATCAAAATTCGCGGAAAAGCTTCCGTGAGATCGCCAAGGAGATCGGAATCTCTGCCCCGGCGGTTATAGATAAAGTAAAAAAACTCGAAGAAGCGGGTGCTATCAAGGGATACATTCCGGTCCTTGATCCGAAGTATTTTGGCTACGACTTGACGGCAATTATCGCCATCCGTATTTCCAACGGCAAACTCATCGAAACGCAAGAGAAGATCGCCGAAGATCCCCATGTCTTTGCGATTTACGATGTCACCGGTGAGTGGGATTCGCTCATGTGTGCGCGTTTTAAGGACAGGGAAGACCTGAACACATTTATCAAATACGTCCTCAATCTTAAATACGTAGAGCGGACTATCACTCACATTGTGCTGAATGTCGTCAAAGACGAGCGAAAACTGATCGTCTAGGGCTGAAAAAACTTGAACGAGAGAATTCCTGAAGAAATCTATCGAGAGAGAAGTGAACAATACAAGTCCCGCATAAAAAATATCAGGAACATAGAAACAACCCTCTCCTTGATTAAGTTAGCACTCGCCATTGGCTTTATGTCTGTGTTTTATCTGGCTGCTATTGCTTACGCGCCCATCCATCTGATTGGGCTAATCGCGATCGCTGTTGTTTTTAGTGTCATTGCCATTATTCATGAAAACTTCATTAAAAAGAGAACCTTTTTTGAATCTCTTCGATCCATTAACGAGGATGAGATTCGGGCTCTCCATCACGAATTCCCTGATAGCAACTTTGGCGAACCTTTCCAGGATCCAGATCATCCTTACAGTTATGACCTGGATTTTTTTAGCCAAAGAGGTGTTTTCCACTTCATCAATCGGGCCAAAACCGGAATGGGATGGAGTTGCCTTGCAGAGTTTCTGAGAAGTCCACTTTCCAGAGCCGAAACGACACGAATAAAAGAAAGGCAAAAGGCTGTGGTTGAATTGAGCGCTAAAATCGACCTCAGACAAGAAGTCCAAGCCCACGGCCAATTGGTCGATCACTCACTGGAAAGCTTTAAAGCCATAACAGACCTCATCGATGAACCTCTCTTTATACTTCCCAATAAGGGATTGATTCTTTTTATTTCTATTATGCCTTTGATCAGTTTGGGATTAATCGGGCTCATTTTTGCTGGCGTTCCATGGCCGGTTATTTTTTTACCGATTGCTGTTCAATACATTCTCAACAGAAAAAAACGGGATAAGTTGACACGAATATACCTGATGGCAACACAAAATTCACGCATCCTGAAAAATTACTCACAAATTTTCGCTGATATCGAAAAGGCTGATTTTTCGTGCAAAATGCTCAAAGAGATTAAAAACAATCTCTATACAAACAGAAGACCGGCATCTCTTTCTATCTCAAAATTATCCTCCCTTGTCGGATATTTGGAACTCCGGCAAAATGCTTTCTTTCACCCTATATTCAATAATCTTTTCTTTTGGGATCTCCACTGGACATTCAGGATCGAGAAATGGAAAGCCAAAATCGCCTCGCATGTGCCGGAATGGTTTGACGTGATTGGGAGCTTCGAAGCTCTTTCCAGCTTTGCCAGCTTGTCCTTCAATTTTCCCGGCTGGACCATACCGGAAATTGTCCCCTCGGAATGTAAATTTAAGGCTCAAAACCTTGGACATCCTTTGATCCCCGAAGACGCAAGAATTTGTAATGACATCAACATGGATGGGAAGGGTGAGATTTGGCTCATAACTGGGCCAAACATGTCGGGAAAGAGCACTCTTCTCAAAACTGTTGGGGTTAATGTGGTGCTCGCGCTGGCAGGAGCTCCTGTATGCGCGGAGACCTACGCAATATCCCCATCGAAGCTATACACGAACCTCAAAGTCAGTGACTCTTTGGATAAAAATCTCTCTCTTTTTTATGCTGAGCTTCAACGGCTCAAAATGGTGGTTGATGGCGTCGCCAAACACGAGAGCGTGTTTTTCCTGCTTGACGAAATGCTGAAGGGAACAAACGCTCTCGATCGCCAGGCAGGCGCACTCGCTCTACTCAGACAGCTCTGCAAGAGTGAATCCAGTGGCTTTGTTGCCACCCACGACCTTGAATTAACGAAGCTGGAAGAAGAATTTCCCGAAAAGATCAAGAACTATCACTTTGATGGTCATGTGGAAGACAACAAGCTCTTCTTCGATTTTAAGCTCAAAAGCGGTAAATGCGAGAGCTTTAACGCCCTCCTCCTCATGCGCAAAATGGGAATCGATGTTTAGAGTATTCCTGCCCAAACGATTCTCATGATCCCGCATTTTCTGATGTGATATATGGATGTTGTCGTTAAGGGTTAAAGCCGAAATCTGAGGATTGCGGTATCTTTAATCGCACGCACAGATTTTCATCACCAATAAAAAGAGTGCGGGTGATTTTTGGTCCCATGTGCCGATCATCCATGAGCAGCTGGGTGAGGAAATATGGGATATTTGGAATGACACCACTACTTGTTTCAGGCGTTATGAGCCCGGCACCGGCAGCTTTCGTCCGGACCTTTCCTACATTCCAGAGGAAAAATGACAGAGGAGAAATCTTAAAACAGCAGTAAAGAACAACAGAACTTCTATTCGCTGAACTTGTGGACCATATCTGCCTCTGCGGCGATGTAGCCGAAGGAAGCCCAGGTTTTGTTCGCGAGAATTTTTTCGAAAATCCGTTTCGCTCTGTCTTTTTGTCCGTTGTAGAAGAACCAGTTGCCCACCCCATAGGCTGCGGCATCGCTCATGATATCTGAGAATTCATCTCCGGTGATTTCCTCAAGGGAAATTTCGCCTTTGTAGAAGAGGCAAAGACGATGGTAGACTTGGTTCTCGATAATATTCAGTTCTTTGTGGATGGATTCGAGGGCTTTTTCTGCCTCCTCATCCTTGCCCTGGAGACGTAGGATCATGTAGAGCCAGTGTGTGGTGGATACGAGCTTGTCATCATTGTTGGATGTCTCGACGGCTATATGGTATACCCTCTGGGCATTCTCTAAGTCGTGCTTCAGGTAGTAGGCAAGACCGAGGTGGTACCAGATGTTCGAGTGGAGACTGCTTATGGGGATGTTCATGGGATTGGGCATGCCGTCGGGTTCGACACGGTCCTCTGTGCCCTCGATCAAAGTGGCCGCCTTCTCAAAATCCTGGATGGCCCTGTCAAATTCCCGAATCGAAATGTAACGATGTCCCCTGTGGCGGTAAAATCGGGCATCATCAGGAAACTTGCCGATTCCATCGGTGTAGATGCGGATGGCTTTCCGGTAATCCCCTGCATATGCTATCCGACGCCCGAACCAGATAATGTTGTCTGCGTTTGCAGGATCAGCATCAAAGGTCTTTCGGGCCTCCTCGAGCTTTTCCAGTGTGCCGTCCGAAGGTGTCGGGGAATGGAGAGGCTCTCCCACCAGAGAAACCGCCTGGGCGCCTTCAGGCACATTGGGCAAAATATCAGGTTTTTGAGTACTTTTTGTACAGAAAGCCGCACAGATCACAAAACACAAACAGAAGATCAAAAATCGTATCTTCATTATCTCAACTCCTTTTATTTATGCAGAATTTTGCTACAAGAATTCTATACTTCTTAACAACCAAGTACAATCCCGGTTTTTGATGGGCTCTGTGTTATATGGAGACAGCATAAAAAAAGGGGGGGGCTTTAAATTGTAGCGTAAAAACTGATACAATCCAGATTTGGAGTAAGCGGTTACTTAAGGAGCTGTTCAGATGGCAAAGAAGAGGGATACAAATAAAAAAATCTTTTCCTGTCTGCTTATAATATTTGTCTTTGTTTTGTTGATTCAGGCCCAAATCAAGCAGAAGAAGCCTGAAGTCCCCTATGTTTCAACTCCGGATGCGGTTGTTGAGGAAATGATAAAAATGGCTGATGTGGGCAGGGATGATGTGGTTTACGATCTCGGTTGTGGCGATGGGCGCATTGTTATTACGGCTGTGAAACAGACCGGCTGCCGGGGTGTGGGGATCGATATAGATCCCATCCGCATCAAAGAAAGCCGGGAAAACGCCATCGAGGCCGGAGTCGAAGACAGAGTGGAATTTATCTTGAGCGATCTCTTCGAGGCGGATATCAGCCAGGCCACCGTGGTGACTCTTTATCTTCTCTCAAAAGTCAATCTTAGATTGCGCCCGAAGCTTTTCCGGGAACTCAATCCAGGCACAAGAGTTGTTTCTCACGATTTTAACATGGGCCAATGGGATCCTGAAGGGAGCAAATTTTTAAACGGTGACCGAGCCGATGTTCCCATCGCTTTTGATCCTTTCGAACCCAACTCCTTTGTATTGGGCAGTAACTGGGACAGGCACAATGTTTATCTGTGGATAATGCCTGCGAATGCCACAGGTGTGTGGAAGTGGACTTTACCGAATATTTCTGGCAATACACCCTATTCAATGGAGATCAGGCAAACCTTTCAGGAGATCAAGGGAAAGGCCTTTGAAGGATCTTCTTCGCTTCCCTTATCTATAAAAGATGGGAAAATAAAAGCTGACAGATTAGAGTTCGCACTGGAGCGGCCGGGAAAGGAACGGGCAGAAAAAATTCGTTTTGTTGGGTTTGTCAAAGGTCACACGATGGAAGGTTTTATAAGGGTTGAGGGGAATCCGGATTTTAAAGAAAAATGGCTGGCTGAAAGGGTTCTTTCGACATACAAGCCGATTCACTTACCAGCGAACTGAATCCTATTGGGATTTGAGTCGATAAATAGTGAGGGGAGGGAAAATGGGATCAGCCCCACAATCAGATTTGAGACATTCTATAGAAATTGAGACAACACCTGAAAAAATCTGGGAATTTTTCGTAAACTTAGACAAAAATTACACAATCTGGCATCCCGAGGACCATGTGTTATTCAAATGGACAAAGGGAGAGCCTTTAAAAGAGGGGACAACATTTTATGCCAAACAATATGTCAAGGGTAAACTAACGAAATATAAAGGAATCTGTGCAGAGATCGTCCCAAATCGGAAAATTGTTTTTAAATTTGCATTTCCAATCTCCCTCGTCTCTCCTAAAGTCGAGTGGCAAATCGAGCCCAAAGGTTCGAGCTGCATTTTTACGGCAATAACGTATATGAGATTTGGAAAATTTTTCCAAAAGATGTTTAAAAAACATATGAAAGACAACATTGAGTTGCACGATAAACATGTGGGAGCCGAAGGAACAAATCTTAAGGAAATACTAGAAAAGGGGCTGAGGTAATAATTGAACACCTAGGAAAAGCGACTGAAATTCATCCTTCTGCCTATATCGAACCCAATGCTACAATCTGTGAAGATGTCGAGATCAGAATGTGTGCAAGGATCATGGATGGGTTTTTATTGCCAATTCCATTTTTTTTCTTTATAGTATTTTTGCTAAGATAACAATAAGCTATTAAGAGGGATATACCACGGATCTCATTTGAGTGGAGCCATTTCTTTTTCTGGTCTTAAATAAGTCAAGTTGGAGGTGAACAATGCCTCGTCGGATGAAAGATATTCTCGCCCAACGTGCCCTTGCAAATTTTGTGGGCAGGACAGAGGAGATGAAATCTCTCCTGAAGTGCTTGGAAGATGAGTGTCCACTTGTGGTGCATGTTCATGGCATCGGGGGGGTAGGAAAATCCGCATTGGTGCAAGCGTTTTCAGTGCGGGCCAAAGGACAGGGGGCCACTGTTGTCATTTTGGATAGCCCTCTTATCGAACCCACTGAGCGTGGCTTCCTCCAAGAATTGGGACATGCGATTGGGCTTGAAAATCCAACCTTCGAAGAGGTTATTGGTCAGATAGAAATCCTGGGTCCTCGGGTGTTTCTTGTCATAGAAACCTATGAATTATTCCGTCTCATGGATACTTGGCTGCGCCAGGTGTTTGTGCCGGCTTTGTCAGAGAATGTCCGGGTTATTCTTGTTGGCCGTGAACCCCCTTTCCCGAGTTGGCTGGTAGCTCCTGAATGGCAGGGATTATTCAGCAGTATAGCCTTGGGACCACTCAAAAAAAATGAAGCAATGGAACTTCTGTCACGAGCTGGTGTCTCGGAAAAAAATTCCCAGCGCATTAATCGGTTCGCCAAGGGGCATCCGCTTACGCTCAAGCTTGCAGCCTCTGCGGCTCTGGAGCGTCCAAGCTTGGATCTTCAGGATATGGATGAGTATAAAATCATTCAAGAGCTTTCCCGGCTTTTCCTAGTTGATGTTGCCGATCAAGCGACTCGGGAAGCCCTAGAGGCAGCATCGGTGGCCAGGCGAATCACCCAATCCCTACTTGGAGCCATGCTTCCGGACAGCCCTACCGAAAAAATATTCAATAAATTGAGCGCCTTAGCTTTTGTGGACTCCATGCGTGATGGGCTCCGTGTGCACGATGCGGTTCATGAGGCGATCGCTGCCTCATTGCGGGCTTCTGATCCTAGCCGTTATTTGGAGTACAGACGGTCGGCATGGATACAGCTGCGTAAGGAAGTGAAGACAATAGCAACGAGAGAACTCTGGCGATACACCGCTGACATGCTCTATCTCATTGAGAATCCTGTTGTGCGAGAAGCGTTTTTTCCCAGCGGTTCTCAACAGCTCGCCGTTGAGCCTTCCCGGAGCGGGGATCAGACAGCGATCTATGAGATCACAGAAAAGCATGAAAGCCCTGAAGCGTCAGGGCTTCTCAAGCGCTGGTGGAAAAAATACCCCCAGACCTTTCATGTTGTGCGCGGGGAGGAGGGATTGATCGTCGGGTATTATTGCTGCTTTGATCCTACAACCGTCGAACCATCCGATTTTCAGGAGGATCCTATCCTGCAGGTCTGGTGGAATCATCTCAAGGAGAATCCAGCTCCCGCGAATCAATCTGTTCTCTTTTTACGCCGTTGGCTCAGCCTTGAACATGGCGAGGCTCCATCACCGGTTCAGGCTGCGTGCTGGTTGGATATCAAGCGGACCTACATGGAACTCCGCCCTCTCCTCCGCCGTGTTTATCTGACGGTCATCGACCTCCCGACCTATGCTCCTGTTGCGGTCAAGCTCGGCTTTAATCCCATCACGGATGCGTCATTAGAATTGGATGGCCTGACTCATCATACGGCGATGCTGGACTTTGGACCATCCTCAGTCGATGGATGGCTGGCGGGTCTTGTGGCAGATGAATTAGGGATTGAAGAAAAACTTCCTCCGGTAGAGATCCATTACAGAATCCTGGATAAGCTCGGTGCAGGGGGTATGGGAGTTGTCTATCGGGCGGAAGACACCATCCTCAAACGACAAGTAGCACTGAAATTTCTCCCCCTGGAGTCTCTGGGAAGCGATGAAGGACGTGCCCGATTTTTGCAGGAAGCTCGTACATCTGCGGCGCTTAACCATCCGAATATCTGTACTGTCTTTGAAGTGAGCCAAGTTGTTGCTGGGTCAGTCTTGATCCCAGATGGGGTGGAACATACGATCTCTGAAGGATCTCCTTTTATAGCCATGGAGCTAGTCGAGGGGCCTTCTTTGCGTACTATACTGGATCATTCAAAGGCGCTGCCCTTTGAGCAACTCCTCGACATATCGATTCAAATTGCGGAGGGCCTTGCAGAGGCCCACTCCCGAGGATTCATCCACAGGGATCTCAAACCTCAGAATGTGATGCTCACGGAAAAAGGTCGGCTTAAGATCCTTGATTTTGGATTGGCCAAAGCTGTGGAATATATGCATGAAGAGGGAGAAAGGATCGGAAAAACAATGACTCTTCCCCCCGAGCTCACCCAACAGGGCATGATTGTTGGAACTCTGGCCTACATGTCTCCGGAACAGATAGAAGGTCAGGATGTGGACACGCGCTCGGATATCTTTTCGTTCGGTACCATGCTCTATGAGATGGCTTCAGGTAAAAATCCTTACCAGGGCAAATCAACGACTAAGACGATGTACAATATCCTTGAGGTGAAACCTAAGCCAGTATCAGAGTTGAGGTCGGAATTGCCTGTGCCATTCGAGGAGATCACACTCCGGTGTTTGAGTAAGAATCGAGAAGATAGGTATGACGATGCCCATGATCTATTGGCGGATCTGATGGATTTAAAGAAATCCCTTAGATAATAAGTATCTCAAACCTAGAAGGTTCCCTCTCGTTAAATGCTTATTTGTGGTTGAATATTCGTGTGTAATATGATATTAACTTCTCGAACGTTCACTTGGGGAGAAGGCCTATGAAACTTTGCTTCTGTCGTTTTTTATTGGCTGTTGCGATCGTAGTGATCGCCATTTTCTTCTGGGAGGCCAGCTGGGCGAAGATCGTCCTCGTGATCGCTGCAGCCCTATTGGCGATAATGAGCCTCTTTTATAACACGTGTTGCTGTCGTATGAAAAAGGAAGCGGCTCCGGAACCGCCGCCTGTACCTCCTGTAGAAGCGAAACCAGAAGAATAGAATTTAGTGTTTCTGTGATTTGGGCTTAGCGGTCAGTATTTCAAACTAATCTTTATTTTCTCTAATATCTTCAGGAGAAAGTCTGTAAATCCAATTAATCATAAAGAATTGAATACAGGAAGATTTTGTAGGGGGGATTTTTTACGTTTTAAACAAGTTTTGAGTTCTCAAGCAGATTCTTACCAGCAAAAGCATGACTGGGACTTCGATCAGAACGCCCACGACTGTAGCCAGAGCTGCGCCGGAAGACAGTCCGAATAGCATAACGGCTGTAGCAATGGCCACCTCAAAGTGATTGGATGCACCAATCAAAGCGGAAGGGGCCGCATCTTGGTAGGTCAGCTTCAATAATCTTGCAAGTCCGTAGGCCAACCAAAATATTAGGTTTGTCTGAATAAAGAGTGGGATAGCGATCCATAATATTGTCAAAGGATTTGAAAGAATGACCTCCCCTTTAAAAGAGAATAGCAGCACAAGAGTCACCAGAAGTGCTGTGATGGTTACTGGGGTAAGAATATGTAAGAATTTTGTGTTAAACCAATCGATTCCTTTTTTGGCGATAATCCATTTTCTTGATATATATCCTGCAATAAGAGGCAGTGCGACATATATTCCAATGGATAGCAATAGAGCCTTCCATGGGACTGGAAGACGACCAACTCCTAACAGGAATCCGCCAAGAGGACCGTATAAAAAGAGCATGGTTAAAGAGTTGAT
>JASFPP010000023.1:0-28884 GCA_050115915.1 Candidatus Aminicenantota bacterium | reverse complement strand
GGATCAGGATGGCTATCCATATAAAAATGGGATAGATGAGATGGGAAAATCCTATTGTCCACATAGAGAAGGGCAATGTGACATGCATACGGTCTCTTTTGTTATTGATCCGGCTTTCTTCTCCTGCATAAACGGCAACAAGAGTGGATACAAATAAGATCAACATTGTCATGGGTGAAACATTACGCTCCCACTTCACTCCGAACCAGATGACCAAAAGACACATCAAACAAAAGAAGGAAACGATCAAAAGTCTAGATCGATCATATAATATCTCAGCTTTGAGCAGTGACCACATCAGTGCCTCCCTTGAGGATCTCGACAGCAATTTCCTCGATGGTCATATGGTTCTCAAGGATGTTCTCCGCTCCCAGCTCACGAAGGTCTTGCAGAGCAGTTTCACAATTTGTGCTGACAATCAGATGGTTATGGCCTTCCCTTCTATGGTAAACCGTGGATTTAAGCTCGATGTCGTCTCGCGCCAGAAAAAAAGTGATCTTTCGCCATTTTTCCGTTAGGTCCTCCTTCGGTGTGCGCAACCAGATCTTTCCATTGTCGATGAAAGCCAGTTCATCGGCGAGCCGGCTGATCTCTGGGAGAATGTGTGTCGCATAGAAGATGGCCCTCTCCCCGGTTTCCAGGATCTCAAAAAGAACATCCAGCACTTCGGTGCGCACGACAGGATCGATACCGAAAGTGGGTTCATCTAGAAGCAATAAGCGGGGGGAATGGGCAAGAGCAGCAACGAGGGAAAGCTTCACCCTGTTCCCCGTGGATAAGTCTTTGGCGCGCTTGTGCAGAGGAAGGTTAAACCGTTTAGCCAGCTCATTCACTCTGTCGTTCGACCAGCTGGGATAAAATTGGGATAAAAAATCGAGATTTTGCTGACCGGTCCAGCGTTCGTAGAACACCTGGATATCACCCACATAACCGATATCCAATTTCCATTCGGGTCTGTTGAGATCGTTGGAACGCCCGAAAACTTCCATCTCGCCAGAGTCTGCCCTTAAAAGACCCACCAAACACTGGATAGTCGTCGTCTTTCCGGAACCATTAGGCCCGACAAAACCCAACACTGTTCCCGGCTCCAGGTCTAGATTCAGGGGGCCCAGTTTAAATTCCGGAAACGTTTTTATCACATTTTTATACTGAAATGCCCTTTCCATCATGATTCTCCTTATTTCTCGATCGATTTCGCCTTTTTCACCAAAGACTCAACGACCTCGTAGATTTCATCTTTTTCCAAACCTTCAGAAAGAGCTGCCTGTAGGGGTAATTTTAAGTTTTCCTTGAGTCTTTCTAGAGCTAACGATTTTTTTTGTGCGTCGGATAAATGAGACACAAAAAAGCCTTTCCCTCTTCGGGAGTGGATAAGCCCCTCCCTTTCCAATCCTTCATAGGCTCGCTGAACTGTGATCACGCTGATGCGCTGGTCTCTGGCCAGCCGCCGGATCGATGGCAGATCGCTATCTGCCTTCAATTCCCCGGTCAATATTTTGGCCCGGATTTGACGAATGATCTGGGACTGAAGGGGCTCTGCGGAGAGGTCTGTAAGGTTCAACAACATCGCGGCCTCACAGAATAAACAACAGAGCGTACACCAAGATCACGAGCACGATCAACACTGTGATACGAGCGATTCCCTTTCTTTTTTTCATCTTAATGCCCCCAATAAAATCTGAATGATTCACGAGCCGATGGTAGGTTGGGTCGGGCGCTGCAAAGGCGAGGCAGTGGCCCCTGAAGATGTAGTGAACTACCTCGAAGGGGCTACAACGAAGGCTTTGTAGTGAGATCGGTTCGCCAAAAGGGTAAAAAATGTCGATTATAAAATTGAAAGTTATGAAAGTGGACAAGTCAGACTGGTTTAATGGGAAAACAAAGTTAATTATCGAAAATGTTTTTGTTGTATTAATCACCGACATTTTTTATGAATTATTCATAACTGTCTATACTGCCTATATTGCATATATACAATATAACACCAAAATAAGGATTTGTCAAGGGATTTTTGGTTTTTATCTTTCAAGGAAAAGTCAAGATGAAGGAAACTGTTTTATTCGATGGAACCAATATATTATTATAAGGTATACGAGATGGCATCATGCAGAACTACAAGATCCAAGTAAGCTATGATGGGACCGAATACCAGGGATGGCAGCGCCAGTCGAACAAAAAAACGATCCAAGGTCTTCTAGAGAGTGCTCTGGAAAAAATCGCAGCCAAAAAGATTCCGATCATCGGCTCCGGAAGAACAGATGCCGGAGTTCACGCCGAGGGCCAAGTTGCGCACTTCAAAGTGAATACACGTCTAGAAAACGATGAGTTTCTGCGGGCGTTCAACGGTATCCTCCCTTCTGATATAAGAATCCAATCTCTCAAAAAGGCCTCCCCAGATTTTCATGCCAGAAAATCAGCCCGGTCAAAAATTTACCAATACAGGATCTTCAACTCTTCAGATATCAGTCCTTTTGTCGTCCGGTATGTTCTCCAATGGACATCCTCCCTCGATACAGCAAAAATGGCCCAAGCGGCCGGGCTGTTTGTCCGAGAGGCCGACTTTACTCCCTTCTCCTCAAACCGGCTTCTCCCCCCTATCAGAATTGTCACTCGCTCAGAGATTCGGAAAAAAGGAAAAGAAATCATCTACACTGTGGAAGCGAACGGATTTCTGAGGTATATGGTGCGATCCATGGTCGGAGCACTCATCGAAGTGGGGAGAGGCAAACTGGACCTTGGACAGATTGAAAGCTTCTTCAAGCTGAACAAACGCTCCCATCTCTGCCCTACAGCCCCTGCAAAGGGCCTAACCCTATTAAAAGTGAAGTATTAGCAGCTCAACAAGGATTTACGAATCCGAAAGTGTCTCAAATCCGTGATGACTTGGTACGCTATGCACAAAGAAGTTCTCCTTATGGGTGATGGAGAGAATCGTGAGTAAGTTGAGCGGCATTAAAGATGCCTGCCCATGATGAGAGCATCTTCCAGGGGGGTCTGGTAATAGTCCTTCCTTGTTCCCAAGACTTTAAAGCCCAGCTTTTTATAGAGAT
Organism: Candidatus Aminicenantota bacterium; assembly: GCA_050115915.1. GTDB lineage: Bacteria > Acidobacteriota > Aminicenantia > Aminicenantales > Aminicenantaceae > WTAW01. Next base: position 25,834 of record JASFPP010000023.1, on the reverse strand, counting down.
TTCGTGCGGCCAGGTTGGAGGGACGGACCTCCAGAAAAACATACACCGCACCATCTCTCTGGATTGCCTTGATAACACTGCGCATGACCGCTTCTCCGATCCCTTTTTCCCGAAAATGCGGATGAACGGCGAAGTTAGAGATCTGAACCTCCTCCTGGATCTTCCAGTAGATGATGTACCCGATCACCCTCTCGAACATCCTGTGGACGATCACATAGGGAAAGGAAACACCTCTATTTGCGATCTCGCCCGAAAATGTAGAGGCTCGCCACGGGTTTTGGAAGGATACGTTCTCGATCTCCAGAATGACGGGGATGTCCTCCTCCTCCATCCTTTTCAGGAAAAAGGAATCCTGGGGGACCTGGCCGTTTTTAATCGTTTTCCTCCGCTTGCGATTTCCGAAAATACAGAGGCTTGACCTCCCGAGGATTCAATCCCTTTCCCTCTTTAAGCTGATGATAGCCTATAAGCCCCACCTCATGCGCGATAAAAAGTGAACGGGAGGAAAACCTGGCTTTGTCTTTAAAGTACTCGAAAATCTTATCCTTTAAAACATCGACACCATTGCCGATGAATGCAACGATCCTGTGAGAGGGAACGCGCACAAAAAATTGGTCAGGAGAATAGACTCCCTGAGGAACGACTTCGACCAGTTGACCCTTTTTCAGCTCAAAAAGGGCCGCATAAACCTCCCCCTTCCGCGCATCCAACAACGGACACAACAAGCGCTTATGCGGGAGTTTGAGTTTCCACGCGAGAGCCTCGAGCGTCGATACAGTCACAACAGGATTTCCGGATGCGAGGGCAAAAGACTTGATCGTGCTCAAACCGATCCGTATGCCTGTAAATGACCCGGGACCTTGAGCAACGGCATACGCGTCCACATCTTTGATGGCGAAGCCCTGCTGTCGGAGTATCAGGTCTACGGCAGGCAACAGTCTTTCAGAATGAGTCAGGGAGGCCACGCAGTTTACCTCCGCCAACACATGCGAATCCTCCAAAAGAGCTACTGAGCCATGGGGTGTCGTTGTATCAACCGCTAATATCAGCATGCTCCTCCCCTCTTACTCTAATTATCGATCACCTCATATCTCAGGTCATTGCCGCTCCGATCTTTATTCTTTTCCATAGTGGAACAATCCACCCGCCCGAAAAATGGCATGTTGGACTTGACTCATGGGCCATACACTGAAGGAAAGATTTTTGCTCAAGTTTGTGCACTTTCCCGATAGAACGTCCACGCTGAGCCGGTCCCCGTTCTCCAACTTTCCCTCAGAAACCCATTGTTCAACATCGTCGCACTTAAGCACTGGAAACCCTGAATTGACCGCATTCCGGAAATAAATCGCCCCAAAAGAGGGGGCTATGATCAAACTGATCTGGAGTGCAAGAAAACAGTCGACAGCTTGTTGCCGTGAAGAGCCGGCGCCAAAATTCCGGCCCGCGATGATCATATCTCCAGGCTGCGCTTTATCTGGAAAATCCTTCCAACCTTCCAGGTTTCCAAGGGCATATGGTCCCATTTTTGCCAGCTCCGTGATGTGGAGAAAGGCATTGTGATAGATCTGGTCCGTATCGATATCTTCGATCAACTGACCGTCTTCACCGGTCAGAACCCAAATTTTACCCGTCAACTGTGTTTTTTCCATCTTATAGATCCTCTGGATTGCAGATCTCGCCTCGAACACACGAAGCCGCAACAACGGCAGGACTGGCCAAGTATGTCAGCCCCTTTCCCTGCTTCCCTGCAAAGTTCCTGTTTCCCGTGCTGATCTGGACCTCACCTTGGCCGGTCAAGCCGATGTGACCCTCGGCACACCCCCCGCAGCCGGGATTACTGATTATTGCGCCGCTTGCGAATAGGGTCTCAAGCACGCCTTCACGTAAGAGTTCTGCATAGACTTTTTGGGTTGCCGGAACGATCTTTAGCATGATACCGTCTTTGACTTTTTTCCCTTCCAGTACACGTGCAGCCTCTTGAAGATCTGCTAAACGCCCATTCGTACACGAACCGATGAAACCCGAGTGGATCTCTGTCCCGGCGAGCTCGGAGACATCGAAGACATTTGTGGGCAAGGAAGGAGCGGCAATTTGTGGGGGCAAACCAGAAATATCGATCTCGACCTCAGCAGAATATTCAGCGCTCGGATCTGCCTCGATGGGCACCATTTTCTCTCCAGAAAAATCAAGGACCTCCTGCTCGAATGGCAAGTCATACTCAGGCACAAAACCGATGATACCTGCCATCTCCGTCACCATGCTGCACAGTGTGATTCGTCCAGCAAGCGGGAGGTTTTTCATGGAGTCTCCCAAAAACTCCACCGCCTTCAAGGCGGCCTTCTCCGTTTTCAAGTTTTTCAGGATAAAAAGAGTGAGATCTTTCGCCGATGTGGGCCACGAAAATTCCCCTTTTAGGGTCACTTTCAGTGACTCCGGGACCTCGAACCAGGTTTTTCCGGTTCTGAAAGCGAAGGTAATATCCACATCCCCCATGCCTTGCCCAAAACACCCCATGGCACCAAGGATGTTGAGGTGGCTATCCGTCCCCACAACTGTCTTTCCCACACCCGCAAGGCCCTCCTCCATGAGCACATGAGAGCCGATCCCTCTGTCCACATCAAAAACCTTGATCCCATATTTTGCGGCAAAATCCCTACAGATCTGTTGATTATCTGCATACTTTAAAGAACAGGCAGGAACGCACAGGTCGAAGGTGAAATAAGTCTTTTCGGGATCGGCGACAGGCTCGCTCCCGTATTCTCTCTCATAGTGTTTGGCCACATTCGGCCCGCCGAAATCTCGCGCCGAACGGATGTCCAGGTCCATCCAGACAATCTTTCCCGGCTTGACCTCTCCATCCGTATGGCTTTGAATGATCTTTTCTATAATCGTCTGCCCCATCCTCGACCTCTTATACAAATTTGTGTTCCATCCCCAAACTTCAAAACCCAGATCGTCTTGCGACTATCTATCGTCTCCGGATTTTTAACCGCGATCCTCTTTTCAGAGCACGATTCTTTGCGTACTTATTTCCCTTGACGTTTTTTTCTTTTCGTTTTTACAGCTTTCCTGCAACAGCATGAGCTACATCGAGGGTTTTGGACGTGCCCCCCAGGTCGTAGGTTCTGACTTTTCCCTCTTCGATAACCTTCGCTATAGCTGCCTCAAGAGTTCCTGCCATATCCTCTTCTCCCAACCACTCGAGCATCATTTTTGTGGCCAACAGCATAGCCGTCGGGTTGACCTTGTACAGGCCGTCGTATTTCGGTGCAGACCCGTGTGTGGGCTCAAAAACAGCGTATTCATCCCCGATATTCCCGGAACGGGCAAATCCCAAACCTCCTACTAGCTGCGCCCCTAGATCGGATATGATATCCCCGAACAGGTTTTCTGCCACAAGCACATCATAGTCCTGCGGATTTTTCACAAGCCACATGGCCATGGCATCCACGTTGGCTTCCCAGAATTCGACATCCGGGTATTCTTTAGACATGTTTCGGGCGATATCCAGGATGAATCCCCCCGTCTCGCGCAAAACATTCGGTTTCTCGACGATAGTTACGGATCGGCGCTTAAATTTTCGTGCGTATTCAAAAGCTCTCTTCAGAATCCGTGTGCAAGCCTTCTTGGTCATGATCCTCGTCGACAGAGCGATCTCTTCCGGCGGAACATTCTCGAATTTTTTCATTTTGGGGTGGATGAGCAGCTCTTTTTTCACGCTTTCCGGGATGGGATGAAATTCCACGCCGGCATACATTCCCTCTGTGTTCTCTCTGAATATCACCAGGTCGATATCATCTCTGTAGTTGAGAGGATTTCCTGCATAAGCCTTGCAGGGCCTCAGATTGGTGTAGAGGTCAAATTCCTGCCGCAAACGGACAATCGGGCTGAAGTAAGAAAATCCTTTGTCTCTCAATTCCGGACTGATCTCTTTGAGTGCGTCTTCCTTTGGCTTGGACGTGATAGCGCCAAAAAGACAGACATCCGTTCCTTTCAGCATCTGGGTGGTGCGGTCGGGAAGCGGATTCCCCTCTTTGCACCAAAATTCCCATCCAATGTCCCCGTAGACATACTCTGCATCCAGGTCGAACTGCTCCAGGACGATCATTGCAGCCTCAACGACCTCCTTGCCCACTCCATCGCCCGGTAACACAGCAATCCTGTACTTTGCCATCATTGAACTCCTTCTTCTGTAATTTTTTTCTTCGTATAAGGGATCAGTCCTCCCGCCTCGAGTATCCCCAGGACTGAATCCGGAAAGGGGGGAAACGAAAAAATCTCTTTATCTTCAACGATGATCTCTCCTTTTTGGAAATCGACAGCGACTTCTGCGCCTTTATGTATGGATTCAGCCGCATCAACAGACTGGATAACGGGCAATCCCTGGTTTATCGCATTGCGGTAGAAGATTCGGGCGAACGACTTGGCGATGACAGCCTGCACTCCTGCATACTTTAAGCAAGTAGCGGCCTGTTCACGGGAGCTTCCGCAACCGAAGTTTTTGCCCGCGACGACGACATCGTCCGGTTGGACATTCTTTGCGAAGTCCGGATCAAGATCCTCCAAGGCATGGCTTGCCATCTCTTCAGGTTCCATCGCGGCATAGGTGTACTTCCCGGGGAAGATCACATCTGTGTTCACATCATCCCCATACTTCCAAGCGCGTCCTTTTTTCATAGGAATCCTCTCGGGTCCGTGATTTCTCCCTGGATCGCCGAAGCCGCAACAGTGGCGGGAGAAGCGAGGTAGATTGCGGAGTCGCGGCTTCCCATCCTTCCCCGGAAATTCCGGTTCGCGGTGCTCAAGGCCACTTCCCCGGGTGCAAGGATTCCCTGATGGGCGCCAAGACAGGGACCACATCCGGGATTAAGGATGATGCAACCTGCCTGGACGAGATCTTCTAAAATCCCCTCGTGGAGAGCCCTGATATACTCCGTGCGGGAAGCCGGAATTACGAGCACCCTGACAGAAGCGGCAATGGTCTTTCCTCGCAAGATGTCTGCCGCCACTTTGAGATCCTCAACCCTCCCATTTGTGCACGTGCCGATCACCGCCTGATGAAAAGGTGCTCCAGCAATCTCGGTCACAGGCCTGACATTATCCACCGTATGAGGACACGCCACCTGAGGTTCCAGGGTAGAGAGGTCGTAGTTGAGAATGTCTTCATAGCTTGCATCGGGATCGGAATACATTGGCTGATAGCTTGCTCTAGCCCGGCCTTTCAAGAAGTCGAAAACCTTCTCATCCGGAGGAAAATACCCATTCTTGGCACCCATTTCTGCCGACATATTGGCGAGCACCATGCGAGAGGCCAGGCTCATTCCTCGAGCCCCTTCACCCGTAAACTCTACAGCCTTATAGTTAGCTCTATCCGCACCCTCATCGCCGATAATCTTCAAGATAAGATCTTTGGCAAATACGCCCATCGGAAGCAAACCGCTGAGGACGATTTTGAGGGTTTCCGGGACTCGTAGCCAGATTTTATCGGTCGCCCAAACAGTGGCTGCTTCCGAGCGGCCGATCCCGGTTGAAAACGCACCCAAAGCGCCGTAAATCGGAGTGTGGGAATCAGCACCCAGGATCAAAATCCCTGGCAAAGCAAACCCCTCTTCTGAAAATACCTGATGACAGATACCATTGTTGACATCATAGAAATGGGATATTTCCTGGGCAGAAACAAATTCTCTGATGCTCTTGTGGTTCTGCGCGTATTTCTCTGCGGACGCAGGAACGACATGGTCGAGGACGATCACTATTTTTTGAGGACAGCGAACCTTCGAGATGCCGAGCTTTTGGAATTCCTTGATTATAGCTGCGGTATTGTCATGGGTCAGGATAAAATCAGGAGATACAGTGACCACCTCTCCCGCTTTGACCTCCCTCCCAGCTTTCTGGCCGAGAATTTTTTCTGAGAATGTCTGACCCAAAAAGCCCTCCTTGCACTCTCCTTAGATTTTCAACGCCTCAAAATTCACAAAATCCGCATGGTTGACGATAACTGCTTCGACAGTCCTTCGAGCGCCATCTCCTTCCTTGGAATGAGCGGCGATGATATGGAGGACCTCCTGGGGAATACCAAACTGTGACGCAAAGGCCGCCCCGGATATGGGATGGCGGAGGAGTTTTCCCTCCTCACTTTTCACAAAACGGTTTTCTTCCCGAGCATACTCGAACAGTTTACCCACATCATGCAACAGGGCTCCGGAGAGTAGGATATCTCTGTCTAGGGATATCCGGTCTTTGTATTCATCCACCAGAACATCTGCGATCTGGACTGAGCAGAGAGTGACAGCCCTTGTGTGCTCGACGATATTGAAGGGCGTGTTTTCGATCAGCAGAGTAAAAGGCATTTCGAGCAAATCTTCGACTGTCCAGCCTTTTTTTGCCATGGCTTCCATCCAGACCTTCAAAGTCTTTTCCCGCAGGTCGGGATCCCCGATGGACTGGAATTCCGGCATCAGTGAAAGTATCTTTTTTTCCATTTAAATCTTCCTCTTTTCCGGCCCGTCATACTCATAATCTTCTGGATGAATCTTCCTCATGGTTTTCATACGGCTTTTTTCCTCATGGACATGAGCCACTAAACCAGGTACGCGGGCAATGATAAAAAACGCATTCCCTATTTCTGGAGGGATATCCAGATCGCACAGGACTGCGGCGATAGCCCCATCGACATTGATGGGAAGAGGCCGTCCTATCTGTTGGGCAAGGACCTTTTCTAAAGCCAGGGCGATACGAATGTGTCTGCCGGCCAATCCCAGGTCCTCGGCAAGGTTAAAAAGCTTGACTGTCCGCGGATCCTGTGTGTGGATCCGGTGTCCAAAACCAGAGGCCCTTTGTTTTCTCTCCTTCATCTCACAAAGAATCTCCTGCGCAGCATCATCTTCATCGAGTCCTTTTGTATCCATTCTTTTGGCGATCTCAAGGAAAAGCTTCATCCCCTCTTCGATGGCTCCTCCGTGATACCTCGAAATAGCGAGAACTCCGGCAGCAACCGCAGAATTCAACTCTGCCCCGGTCGACATCACTGTCCGTGCCGTTAAAACTGATGGGGGACTGGCACCGTGATCCACCGATGAGACAAAAATGGCATCGATAAGCTTACCGACCTCTTCAGAGGGCATTTCCCCCTTTAAAACCAAGTAGATCGCCTGCGAAAAAGTGATCTTTCCCATCATTTGATCGACAGGATATCCCCGCACAGAAATGCTATTGGGCTTGACCTCTGTCACAGACGTTTTCCAGTGAAGATCGCTCATTGTTGCCTCCCCATGGATTCTCTCAACTCGAGAGCGACTTTCGGTATCTCCGCAATCGAATCGACCACATGAACACCCGCATCTTTCAACCTTTGAACCTTACTCTCATGAGACCCTCTCGTTCCTTCGACGATCGCCCCCGCATGAGAAAACCGTGTTCCCGACTTGGCAGCTTTCCCACCGACATAAGCGATCAATGGCTTTGTGAATTTTCCCTTATCGATAAGATCAGCGACCCTTTCCTCCTGTGTCGTTCCGATCTCACCGAACATCACCACCATCCGTGTCGCGTCATCCTTTGCGAAAAGCTCCATCACCTCAGGATGAGAAAGACCCACAACAGCATCTCCGCCCACATGGACAACCGTGCTCTGCCCCAGTCCGGCTTCGGTTAAATAGTAAGATATCGCAGAGGTCATCCCACCGCTTCGAGAGCTCACTCCGATCTCTCCGGGCCGGAACCACTCCCTTGCTCTTTCCGCGCGTCCGCCGATCATACCTAGCACGGCCTTTCCGGGGCTCACCAGTCCCAGAGTGTTGGGCCCGACAAATTTTGCCCCTTTGTCATTAGCTAATCTGGCGATCTCGAGCACATCAAAGATCGGCACCCGATCCGGAACAATGGTTAAAAATTTCACTCCGGCATCTACGGCCTCCAACGCCGCATTTTTCACCAAAGGAGCGGGAACAAAGATCACGCTGATGTCGATTGGCCCGCATTTTTCCCACGCTTCTTCGACCGTGTCAAAAACGGGAACGCCGAACACCTCTCCCCCGCCTTTTCCCGGTGTGACTCCAGCCACGACATGCGTTCCATAGTCCTTCATGAGGCGGGTCCTCACCATGCCTTCCCGACCGGTGATTCCCTGGACAATCACTCTTGATTTTTCATCCACTAATATAGACATATCTATTCGGTCTCTTTCTCTTTCGACCTTAAGTCTGAAGTCTTTTTGATCATTCGGTCTCTATATTCCTTAAGTCCCGGGATGGGCAGGTAAATATCTATCGCACTCTGTTCATGAAAGCGACAGAAAATCTCACAAGCTAAACATTCAGTGCATTTGCCTTTTCTGGCATCATCTTCAGATACCGCCAGCACAGGTTTATCTTCCTCGAGCTTAAGGATCTCCGGTGCACATGCCTCCACACACCCTTTTGAACCGCATGAGGCACACTTCGTGTGGTCGATGGAGATTTTTCCCGTGACCGTATCGAAACAATAGGCGTCTTCTGCGTTCGCCGGATCACGAACAGGCCTGATCTCTTGGGGACGGTTGTTGTTCTCTTCGATCAGTTTTGCCATTCGGCGGGCACAAAACTCGGGGGAATCATCCCGGCCATACCCCTCGACCACTGCGGGAACATCCTTGAGGTAGGCGGCGAGTATTTCTATCGCCTTCTCCTCATAATTCCCTCCCAGGCGGATGACAGCAGGAATCTCCAGATTCTCCTCATAAAACGCTTTGACGAGCCCACGGGCGGAATGGTACTGTTCCTGGCTGGCTACACCAGAACCAGAAGCGAAGTATCCCTTGATATTCGGCTGGGAAAGGATGATCTTTGCAGCACGGTAGACCTTGCTGGCTGATGGATTTCCGCTGGTATCACAATAATTCGCCAGCTGGAAACCCAGGTTCAAAACCGCATCCATGGACATCATGGAGCCGCCACCGCCCGCTCCGTTAAACCCTATGTATCTGTCTTCCCTTGGAATCTCATCCGTCATCTGAAGAAAATAAAACGTCCCTCGGTGGTCCTGCTCCTCGACATGAAAGGCAATCTTCTCGAGCTCAGAGGGGGGTCTGTCGAATTCCCGGGCGATCTCGATGCCCAATTCGGGGTGTCGGAAAACAGCATAATCATCGATCGCAATATGACAGTCAGCCGCGTACACATCTCCGTCTTCGACAAGGACCATCGGATTGATCTCAGCCGAGCGGGCATCATACTGACGGGCCACTCTATACAGCTTGACGAGAACACCCGAAATCTTCAAAAGGAGCTTCCCGGATATGCCTGTCCGGCGCAAAAGGTTCCGGGCCTCATAATCCCTCAATCCCTTCAATATATCAATAGGAATATGGGCGACTTTATCTGGATGTTCCCGGGCGATCTCTTCGATCCCTGTTCCTCCGACAGAACTGAAGATCATCAACGGCGATTTTTCCGCGTCATCGATAACCAGACCTGCAAAATACTCAGATCGAATAGCCAATTTCTCCTCGACAAGTACTTTTTCCACCTCGTAATTCTTTACTTTTTTCCCGAATAATCTGCGGGCCTTTTCTTCAGCTTCCTGAGGAGAATCGGCGAATTCGATCCCGCCCAATGCCGCCCGACCTGTCACCCACACTTGGATCTTCAAAACAACGGGTCGGCCTAATCGTTCGGCGAAATTCCGAGCCTCCTCAGGCGTCGACACAACCTCGCCCTCTGGGACACGAATGCCCGCTTCTTTCAGAAGTTTTTTGCCCTGGTACTCATACAGTCGCGACACGTCAGCAATCCTTTCATTCTAGTCCATATATTATTGTCACCTTGTGTTTTTTTGTCAATCATAAAAGCACAGGCAGGAGATGCAAAAACACAAAACTGTGTATTATCATCAGCTACTTTTATGAATAATCCAGAGAAGTATGGATTATTCACGAGTCGATTATCGCTGGAAAGGCAAGGCAGTGGCCCCTGAAGATGTAGTGAACTACCTCGAAGGGGCTACAACGAAGGCTTTGTAGCGAGATCGGCTTGCCCGGAGGGTAAAAAGATGCTGCCAATAGGATTGTAAATGTATTTATAGTATTGATTTGGCCGCAGCTTTTTATGAATAATCCGGAGAAGTGGAAAGAAACTTTATAGGAATTAAGTCTCATTTTCCTTCCAGGGCCTTTTTTTCAGCAACTTCCGACATCGCCCTCGCGTAAACTAAAATAGACAGGAAAAAAACCGTATTCCAAAAATGGCTAAAGAGATCGCTAGAGTTAAATCTAAGCCTCAAGGTTACAGGATCACATGTATCCACCCTGCGTGGCGTGTATTCATCACGCTTTGTGAATCGATCCGGTACGGTGAGATAGAAAAACTCAATATTCAAAATGGCCTCCCCCATATGGCAGGAGAGGTGAGGAAAAAAACAAAATTCACCAAAAATTGAACTCATCGACAAAGAATCAAAGAAAAAAACATCCTCTACACGGTCGAAGTCTCCCTCCCAGCCTCATTCCTGAGGAGATCTTTCAAATCCTCAAAGATAATTCAGGGAATTTTTCTTATCAGGCAAAGATCAAGGAGGAGGAATATTTTGAAGCCTTTTTCAGTTTTTTTATCGAATACTTTTATATGCAAGAAAATATCGAGTTGAAAGACTTTATGAGTTCCTTGGAGAGGGCCATACTGATAAAAATGCTGGAAAGATTTAACGGCAACCAAAAGGACACCGCCAAATTCCTCAGCATCAACCACACCACATTGAATCAGAAAGTGAGAAAACACAGGATCAGCTTTTTCAAAAAGCCCGTTGAAGGATAAGAGGATACACACAAGTATTTTAAAGACAATGCATCAAGCTTCAAAATTCAAACAATTTAACAGCTATGAATCTAGAATGGTACATTTTTTGCATAAATAATTGGCAGATTAAATGGTTGGGGAAATAGTTATGAGGAGATTGAAGAATGAAAATCTCGTGGCTATGGATAACAACCTTGATCGTGGTCCTCGCCTTCACTAGCTGCCAAAGCTTCAAGTTGGAACTCTATCCGGATGTGAACCTCCATTCCCGCCCGGGATATTACAGTAGTGTAAGTCAAAGTTCGGTCGAAAGCCTGTTGGCAGAGATATGGTATTCGGATTTCCTCAACAGGAACGAGCTGAACGAGGCTGAAATACTCAACAATTCCTACGGGATTTTCGGCGAAGACAGTGAATTTGCAAAGCATACCAATGGTCGGGCCTGTTTCATCATCGAAGAGGGATTTTCCGATATGGTCCTGCTGAACAGAAAGCTCTTCCCGCACCTCGAGAGAGGCGAGAGCGGTGAGGCCAAAGCGATAGGACGTGATAGGCAAATAAACGCTACACTTATTCATGAGTTATTCCATGACTTTTGGTACAACACGCTCGATTTCCAGAAAAGATTCCTGTTCTCAGCTGAGGCAGCGATATTTTTCAGGGAGATCGAGATGATTCAGACCAAGCAGGATATGCTGGATTTTCTCAAAGAGATCGGATATCACACACCCAGGGAGAGTGATTTCAAGCCCTTTCGAGAACTCCAGATTGTAAAGAAAAATTATACGGATGAAAAATTTTTTGGCACAGAGCTCTACTCGATCATCGCGGATAGAGCCTACTCTGGAAAAATCATCATCCCAAAACCGTTCCGAAAATTCTACAACGGCATCATATCCGAAACCGTTCTCGATAAAGGTTATATCTGAATGGAGATCAAGATGGATGTTCGTATGTGGACAGAGCCTGTTCCCAAAACGGACAATGTTAAACACCGACCGGTTTTGAGGAGTTATAGAATACAAAAGCTTGGTATGTATTTTGCTGAAACTCTTTAAAGAAAGATAATGAAATAAGGAGAACGAGTGATTCGATGACATAGAGACGATTTTTTATTGCGGCTGACTTAAACAGAAGAGGCTGTTTGAGACGAGTTAAGTCTCAGGCAGCCTTTTTTTTTGAGGTTGATAGCCAGAAAGGCCGCCGCAATACAAAAGAGGAGAAGGCAGATGAACAGAAAACTAATCCCTCTGATGGTCTTCACAGCTCTCCTGTTTTGTTCCGTGTTGTCATCGGCCCCATTTTTTGATGCCAAAAAGCTCCATGCAGCAGCTCAGAGAGGGGACCTTGACTTGATGGTAGAGATTCTCGAAAAAAATCCCAAACTCGCAAATGCACGCAATGACAACGGCTGCACTCCGCTCCAATATGCATCCTATTCCGGGCAACTGGAAGCCGTCCGTTTACTCATCGAAAAAAAAGCCGATGTGAATGTCCAGGGAAGCCACCACGCATGGACACCTCTCCATCTTGCAGCCATCAAGGGACACAAAGATATCGCTGCCCTTTTGATAACACATGGGGCAGGGCTCGAGACTAAGGATAAAAAAGGAAGCACCCCCCTGCACATGGCTTCATCAAGGGGTCATAGGGATGTGGTCGAACTCCTTTTATCGAAAGGGAAATCCATAGATACCATAAACAATTGTGGACTGACTCCCCTACACATGGCTGCTTCAGGAGGTTATGAAGACATCGTCAAACTGCTGCTCCAGAGCGGCGCAAATCCCCATAGCAGAGACCATGCCGGCCAAACAGGGCTTCATGTGGCTTCGTGGAACGGGCATGCGGCAGTCGTCGAAATGCTGATAGCCGTGGGCTTAAATGTGAACGAACAAGACGCCAAAGGAGATACACCGCTCCATCTTGCCGCTTTCAGCGGTTATAAGGATGTGATCGACACTCTGATCTTAAATGGGGCCCTCGTGAACATCGAGGACAAAGCAGGCCACACTCCGCTCGATCATGCGAACAAAGTCGGCCGCGAAGAAATTATAGGTGTTCTTCTCGCCAATGGTGCTACAGCGAGCATAAAAGACAACGAGGAAAACAGGCGGTGAAGCCTCTTTCCCTCGATAATTGGGCAAATTCTGAAAACTTCAAGCGTGTAAGACACTCCCAGGTTTAAAGTGCCCGTCTTTTACTCCAACCAGATCTTAATGATCTCATCATCCTCATAGACTTCGATAAGCGCCATCGGGCCCACTTTTTTCAACTCTGCAAAAAGCTCCTTCAGGTCGATATCATACTCATCCCGGTCGATCCGCAAATTTTTGTTATCTGCACACTTCATAAAGAGCTCAACCAGAGAGATCGGCAGCGTGATCTTGACTTTATCCTTATTTGTTTGCGTATCTGTCACAAGAACTTTAAACCATTTGGCTTCTTTTCCGGGATCATACTGAGGATTGTCCTTGACGGCTTTTTTGACGGCTTGATAGTCATCATCACTATCGGCAAAAGCTACCCCCGCACTAGTAAATCCCATTAAAATCAAAGCCAAAACAAAAACTGTGATTCTTTTCATCGGATGCCTCCATGGTTTTAGTCTATCCAAATCTTGATAATAGAGTCTTCACTCTTTATCTCGATAATATTACCTTTATATTCCGTGAGTTCTCTGATGATCTTGTCCAGATCATACCCCTCATTTCTAATGCTCTCTTTCTCTTCTTCGGGGATTGCAGCAAGAGCAAGATCCGCTAGAGCCCAAGGAATGTCCAGCGAAAGTTTGGCTGTTTTCCCGTCCTTCTCGTATGCACGGATATGCAGAATTTTTGCTCGCCTCTCGTATCTCTCTTCCTCAAAATCTTTGAGAGCATCTGGATCCACTCTCAGCACAGCGATCTTTGCTCTATCTTTGAGCTCATCATCCTGTTCTTCTTCCAATATTTCCATCAAAACAGGAAGCCCTTTTTTTGCCGTTTTTTTATCTCTGGCACGGCTGAGTTTGAACGCAGCCATGTATTTGATGACCCTGTTCGGACTCGCGAGTCTTCTCTCTATTTCTTTGAGATAAGATTTCTTGCCCTTGTCATAAAGCTTGAACGAAAGCTCGATGATAGAAACTTCAGACTCTTCCACCAACCTTTCATTCGGTTCATCCAGACCGATGTAGTCTTTATAGACCTTTATTGCTTTAACCTCTTCTCCCGGTTGTTCTTGCAGGCTTTTCCCCAAGTAAAAAACCGCCTGAGAATACAAGGGGCTCTCCGGATAATCCTCGATGAGTTCTTCCAGTTTTTCCTGGGCATCTTCCCATTTTTTGTCAAAAATGAGAATTTTTGCATCTTGGAAGAGCTTCTCATCCGGATCGTCCTGGGCAAATGCCAGCAGGCTCGAAGAGAAACAAAGGATTAAAATCATGGTTGTTCCTAATTTTCTCACTTTATACCTCACTTTCCTCTAAGTCCTTCTTTAAAAGTTTTATCTTCAAAAGAAGCTGTTTTTCTTCGATGAGGTTCTGTATATTTAGAAGTTCTTCTTCTGAGAGTTGATCACTGACTTGTGTCAACTCAAAAAAGAGGAATTCGATCTGATCGCAGATCTCCTTCGCCTTGGCCATACGGAATTTATTCAGCTGGGGATTGATATATCTTTTTTTATCGAGAAGGTCTCTGGCAGTTTGCGAAACAAGTTCGCGGCGCCATGATTGTGGACTTTTTTCGGGCGAAGCTTGAATAAAATCCAAAAGGACGTACTGGCTCTTATCCAGGTAGTCCAGGGTATCCCTTCTTGCCATCTCCAGCTCCACGCGGTCCAAAAATTCCTGGGACACAAAAAAGCTTTGTCCCCGCGATTCTTCAAGCAGAGATGTCTGCATTACGATCAGGGTGGCGAGAGATCCCAACACAAGACCCACGAGCAGAGCCGCATAAACAGGCTTGAGCCTGGGCAATGTTAGGGTCTTCCACAAACTCCTGCGTGGTGTTTGTCTGGTACGGAGAGATCTATCATCGAGCACAGCCTCGCTGATCTGACTGGGGAGGGTATCCCAGTCCACGGCTGCCATGGCCTCTTCCACATCATTTTTGAGAGAATCAGCGCTCCGGATCAATTCTTTGATTCCGCGGACCTCTTCCTGGCAGCGAGGACATCTCTCCAGATGAGATCGGACCTCTTCCGTTGTATTTCTATCGAGCTCTCCATAGATAAAAGCGACCAGTTCCTTGTTCGTTTTTTTACATGTCTCACTCATTTTTGCTCTCCCATACAGGCGTCATCAAGGCCCTGAGATTCGCGACAGCCTTGAAGTGAAGGGACTTCACTGTCCCCACCGAGATCCGCAAAATCTGTGCGATCTCTTTATACTCAAGGTTGTTGTAATGTTTCATCACAAAGATCAACCGCTGTTTTTCGGTAATCCTGTCCAAACAATCCCCAAATACTCTTTTGAGATCGGAATACGAATGGGAATCTTTATCATTTTGTGCAGGCACATTGACCTCCTCGACATCTTTATCGCTCTGATAATCTTTGCTCCGGCGGTAATTTTTCCGGTAATAGTCGATACAGATGTTCTTGGCGATCTGAAGAAGCCATGTCTGAAAGTTTTTTTCTGACCGGAACATATCCACTTTCTGGTAGAGCCTCAGGAAAGTCTCTTGAACGATATCCAAAGCATCCTCGTTGTTCCGCAAATAGGAGTAGGCCAGCAGGTACACCTTCTTTTGGTAAATCCGTGTGATCTCCATGAACGCCTCTCTGTCGCCTTCCTTTATTCTCTCGACCAGAAGGGGGACGTTGTGGGGCTCTGCGGCTCTTACGAATTCCATCTGTCCCATAGATATTCCTGGATGACTCCTGTCTCTCTCAATCCAGCCAAACCAGAACTTTGCTCTCCTCATCTTCGATCTCGACCAGGAGACCTGGGCCCAATTTCTCGAGGTCCTTAATATCTCTCCAATCGAAATCATACCGCTCATCGAACTCAAACCCTTCCTCTTCGTCTGCCGCTTTGATCCCGATATCCATACAGGTGTTGATCAACCAGAAGGGCGCTGATATCTTGACGATCTGGCGTTCCGATGCTTCATACACCAACACGCGGATGGAATTCGCTCTGCCCTCCCTGTTCGGGCGTTTCTGGTGAATGGCGTCTATCCGCTTGTATGCCGAGCTAAAATAACGCTCAGGATTTTTAACGTTTCTTATAACACGCACTGTAAAACATCCGCATAACAATACAGGGATTAAGAGTAACAAAGCGATTTGTGTTGCTTTTTTTATTTTTCTCATTGAAATCCTCTGGAGAACAATTTCAACGTTTAGTACGGAAGGAATGGAGGAAAGGTTCACTCATCGATCACGAATTTTTTGTGTCGAGAGTATCCAGAGATAGTATCGCTCAAATCAAGAGTAGCGGACCCATCTGAGGATCTCACCGAAACTCGGACGTTTGCCGTACATCAAGATCCCTACCCGATAGATCTTGGCCACGAGCCAGATCATCAGAATGATCGACAGAAAGAGCAGCAAGATAGAGGTCGCGATCTGCGAAAAAGGGGGAAGCAGGACACAGATACGAAGGAGCATGAGTATGGGAGCGAAGAACGGGATCATCGAGAGAACGACCGAAAAAGTGCTGTCCGGGCTTCTGATCACAAACATCATGAGCAGGATCGGAACGACAAGGAACATGACCACCGGCATGATCAGCTGCTGAGCCTCTTTTTCAGAGTTCACCATAGATCCTATGGCTGCATACATTGTGGCATAGAGAAAATATCCGAGTATAAAGAACAGGACAAAATAGACCAGGATATACGAGGGAATGGAGGGCATCGGGAACGATGCCGCAGCCGGGAACAAGCCCGTCAGGATGTTTTTGCTATACCGCGAAGCGGCGATACCGAATAGCGCCCAGATGGCATACTGCGTAAATCCAACGGCCGCGATCCCCACAATTTTTCCGGCCATGAGTTGGAACGGTTTTAACGAAGAAAGGACGATCTCCACAACGCGAGAACTCTTTTCTTCGATCACACCCCGCAGAATGATCTGACCATAGAAGAGCAGAGTCATGTAAAGGACAAGGACCAGGAAATAGGAAATAATGAAGGTCCCCCCTGCATCCCTCTCAACGCCTCTTTTTGTGACCTTCTTCGTCACAAGCGATACGGGCCGCATATACTCGCTGATTCTCAACGGGTCCAGACCTTCCCCCCTCAATCTTTTTTCGATCACGATGCTGCTCAAGGCCCGGTTGAAATTTTCTCTTTTATCAAAATCCGACACGTGTTCGGACATAAATTCTGCCTCTCCATCCCCGGAGATATCTTCAGGAATAAAAATGTAGGCGGAAAGTTCTTTACGCATAACTTTCTGGTTCAGATCCTCCCTCAGAGCTTCCATATCATCACTCATCTGGTATTGAATGAGTAGATATCGCCGGGTTCCGTCTTTGAGTTTTTGATCGAGCTTTTTCTCGAGCTCCATAAAGATCTCGCCCGTGCCATCGATGATCCCGATCTCCTCTTGTTTGTCGACAGAAATAAACTGTACGACCACCGGCACGACAATAAACGCAGCCATCAAAACCGGACCTAAAACCGTCCCGATAATAAAACCTTTGGTCCGGATGATCTGGATGTATTCCCGCTTAATGACTGACAGTATCTTCTTCATTTCTTTCTCCCACTTTATCGATAAAGATCGCGTTTAAAGTCGGTTCCATGACCTCGAACTTCGTCACCCTGATCTTTCCCACAAGTGTGTTCAACAATTCCTGAGTATCTGACTGTTCTTTGAGCTTGATCTCCATGAACTTTCCATAGTCATCGATTTTTTCGATGCCCGGTAGATCATGGATAAAACTGGCATCGCCTTCATAATCCAGAATAACCGAATTTTTTCCATACCGTTTCTTAATGCGGCTCAAGTTCCCTTCCAGGACCATCTCGGCCTTGTTGATCAGGCAGATGTTGTCGCAAATCATCTCCACCTGTTCCATCCTGTGAGTCGAAAAGATGATCGTCCGCCCGTTCTTTTTCATCTCCAGCATGATATCCTTCAGCAGTTTTGTGTTCACGGGATCCAGTCCGGAAAAAGGTTCGTCCAGGATGATGAGCTCTGGATCGTGGATTACAGTGGAGATGAACTGGATTTTCTGCTGCATGCCTTTGGAAAGCTCCTCCACTTTTTTCAGCTTCCAGTCTGCGAGGTCGAACCGCTCCAGCCAAAAATCGACGCGCTTTCGGGCCTCCTGACCCCGCAGTCCTTTGAGTTCGGATAGGAATATAAGAAGCTCTCCGACTTTCATCTTAGGATACAATCCTCGGTCTTCGGGCAAATATCCGATCCTCTCCTTCATCTTCTCATCGATCTTTCTGTCTAACACTCTGATGGAGCCCTTATCCGGGATGATGATGTTCATGACCATGCGGATCGTGGTCGTCTTGCCGGCTCCGTTCGGACCGAGCAATCCATAGATCGTTTCTGGGGGGATCTTGAGGGATAGGTCTTTGACAGCATAAAAATCTCCAAACCTCTTCGTAATGCCTTCAATCTCCAGTGCGTTCATCGTTTTTTTCCTCACAGATGGGCTTAAGCTGGATCATATAACACATCCACATAAACTTCAAATTTGAGTAAAAAATGGATTATCTTTTGAGATAGTTTTTATGGTATAGATTTGGCAGCAACTTTTATGAATAATTCATTTAATACTGGATTTTTGATATATTAGTAAGCCAAGAAAGAGAGTAAAAGGAGTAAAGATGAAAAGAGGAACTTATGTTTTGATAATCTTTTTGATCTTCTTCGTTCTGATATTAGCCACTATTATATCTTTCATGTATTTTGAACTTGCGAAACCGGTTAAGATTAAACCCAACACCTATTTGGAAATAAAACTCAGTGGTACTGTGGAAGAACGTCCAATACCTGACTTCCTTACGACATTTTTTATGGGAGGAGAACCTCTCTCGATGCACGACATTTGGCTGAATTTCCATAAGGCCAAAGCGGACAGGAATATCAAAGGCATCCTCCTTAGAATCGGAATGCTCCAGTGTGACTGGGCCAAAGTTAGCGAGATTAGGGATCTTGTCCTCGACTTCAAAACAACGGGAAAAAAAACGTACGCTTACATCGAGGAAGCCCTCGATTTCGACAAGGAATACTACCTGGCAACGGCCTGCGACCGGATCTTCCTTCATCCCTTGGGTGCGTTGATCATCAACGGGATTGGAGGACACGTGCCCTTTTTTAAAGGCACTCTTGACAAACTGGGGATCGAAGCCGAGATCGAGCATGTCGAAGAGTTCAAGACAGCCTATAACATGTTCACAGAGAAAGGATTCACTCCTAGCCATAAAGAGATGATTGAATCCATCTATGAGGACATATTCACAACTTACGTGAAAAAAGTTGCTGAGGCGCGAGGAAAAGAGGAGAGAGAGGTTCATACACTTCTCGACAAGGGTTACTTTCACAGCGAGAACGCGGAGAAATTGGGATTGGTAGACAAACTCGTCTATGAAGACCAGCTGGAAGATATCCTCAAAGATAAAGAGAAATCCGTCAGCCGCATCGATCACAGACGCTATCTCAAAAAAAAGGTCTCTCGATCCGGTCTGAACAGAGGAAAAAAGATCGCCCTCATATACGGAGTCGGAACTATCCATTCTGGAGAAAGCATGCGCGGGCAGACGATGGGAAGTAGCACTATCGCTCGATGGCTGCGTAGGGCCAGAAAAGATAAAACGATCGCAGCTGTTGTTTTCCGTGTCGACAGTCCCGGCGGATCAGCGGTCGCATCAGATGTCATCGGAAGAGAAGTGGCACTGACAAAAAAAGAAAAGCCGATCATTGTCTCCATGTCCGATGTGGCCGGTTCCGGAGGTTACTGGGTTTCGATGGATGCCCATCAGATTGTGGCTCAACCTCAGACCTTAACGGGATCTATCGGAGTTATTTTCGGGAAATTAAACCTGATAAAGCTCTACGAAAAATTGGGCGTGACCGCAGAAAAGGTTGCCTACGGAAAACGAGCGGACATATTTTCCACCTTCCGAAAGCTCACCCCGGAAGAAAGAGGACTTCTTAAGGAAGAAATCCTCTGGACGTATGACCGCTTCACGACCAAAGTTGCGCAGGGCAGACATTTAACGAAAGAGGAGGTCAACGACATCGGGAGGGGCCGTGTCTGGACAGGTCAACAAGCCAAAGAGATCGGACTTGTCGACGAAATAGGAGGATTATCCACAGCTCTGAGGATCGCAAAAGAGAGAGCAGGAATTCCCGAAGACCAGAGTGTACGGCTTATCGTGCGGCCCAAAAAAACGTCTTTGTTTGAAAGTTTTTTTGCTCTGTCCATGGCTCGAACAAAGCTCTTTGCAGATAAAAACCTGGGAAAGCTCATAAGAGCTCTGCAAATCCTCGAAAAGGAGCGAGTCCTGGCGATCATGCCCTTTATTTTTGTATCACAATAAGAGCTAGATCCGTATATCTTTTTTCCCTCAGTATGCGTAAGAGTCCGGACAAATCGTTTTAAACTCGCAGAAGTTGCAGTTGTGCCAATCCGGCTCGGCCTTATACTTCTCCCGTATAATGCCCGCTTTAGCCTCTTCGATCTTTGCCATGGCTCTGTGCTGCTCTTTTTCTCCTTTCTCAGCATGGCCGATAATATCGGACTCGAGAAAATAAAGTTGGGTCTCACAGAGAGGAAGGTCTTGTGTTTTTTTAAAAGATAGGGCGTATAAGTCCATCTGCAAACTATCTCTTGCTCTCTTATCCGCTTCTTTCTGATCTTTGACACTCGTTGCCTTATAATCAATGATAACAGCTCCCTTATCGAGAGGATCGATCCTGTCCCAGCGACCGATAAACCTGATAGACTCATGCTGCCACCGGAATTCTTTCTCAAGGAAAAGAGGAAGGATCCCCGAAGATTCTTGACGATTGTAAAAAAGGCGCAGAATCCTCTCCCCCTCTTTCTTCCTCATCTCCTCATGCTCTCTGCTCAAGAATCCCTCATTGATCCAGTGCATGGCGTATTCCCTGATCAATTCCTCTTCTCCGAACCTCTTCCCGGTCATCTTTTGGCTCAGATAAAAATGAATCATGTTGTGCAGAATACGGCCGTAAGTCAGATTGTGATGGGGAAGCACAGGAATACGCATGATGTGCCTGTACTTGTACTTGAGAGGGCAGGTCAGATAGTCATTCACCTGGAAAAAACTGAGCGTGAGAGATCCTTGCTCTTTCACTTTCGTCTGGGGAATTTTCGGTGATACGCTCGGCGCATACCTTCTGATCTCTTCCAGCGCTGAAGCGTGTAATGTTTCTTTCGGCGCTTCGGGAATATCCAGAGCTTCCAAAACAAAAGGACTGACTTTTTTTGGCCTTTTCAATCCATAATCCTTCGACCAGATCAAATACAGAAGTGTCTTTGTCCGGGTCATACCTACGTAGAAAAGACGCCTTTCTTCCTGAAGATAATTCTCGCGTTCGGGTAATTCCTCCTCGAGCAGCTCATCAGGAACCGGGATCTTTTCTCTTCTCTGGCGTCCGGGGAACCTGTCCGCGATCAGGCTCACCATAAAAACGACGGGAAACTCCAATCCCTTGGCCTTGTGCACGGTCAGAACATTGACAGCATCCTCTTCCATTTCAGCCTCTGCCGCGGCTGGGTTGTCACCCACCTGTTGGAGGAGGTCGAGGTGTTTGGCGAAACCGAACAGGGAATCGTCCTCACCGAGCTCCGAGAAATTTTTCACCTTGTCAAAGAATATGCGTATGTTTTTGATCTTTATCTCGCTTGCCAGGTTTCTTTTTTCGATTAGCTTTTTGAGAAAGCCGGACCGTTCGAGGAAAGAGTAAAGGACACGTCCGGCATTCTGTGCGCTAGCAAGCTGCGAGAAAAAGAGCAGATCGCTGAATATTGTCTTAATCAGAGCTCCACTGGGGGCAGCAATCTCAACAGGGCTTTCTCCTCGAGAGACCAACTGGAACACACGATGCAGAGCGATATGTTTTTTTGCGGCAAAGTTCGACAGTTTTGTCAGATCATAAGTGTCTATCCCATAAGCATCGGAAAGAGCAAGGTGGAAAAGACTTTTGCTATCCTCAAAATCAGTCATGGCTCGAATGAACGATACAAGGATCTTGACTTCCTCTTGGGCATAGAGCCCCCTGCTCCCTGAAAAGCGGAAGGGAATTTCTTTCATGTTTAACGCTCGAAGAAAGGGGTCTGCATCGGCATTCCGCCGTACCAAAATCGCCAGGTCTTTGAAACTGTAGCCCTCTTTCGTTTTCTCCAGGATGATCTCAGCCACTTTATCCGCTTCGTGGGAAAGGGAATCCAGCTGAATCATACGGATACTCTTTCCCGAGTGAGTGATCGCCGATTCCAACCTCTTCGACACCTGCTCTTGAACCTCCAGCCTGTCTGGATTGTTATGCTGGATCAGCCGGTAGGAGGAATCGAGGATATCTTGTGTGGAGCGGTAGTTCTTTACAAGTACGACTTTTCGGGTTCCTGGATAGATCTGACGAAAGCTCCTGATGTTGCTCAATGAGGCCCCACGAAACCTGAATATACTCTGATCGTCATCCCCCACAACAGTCAAGTTTTGATGGTTCTCACAGAGTAGCTTGAGCAGCTCGAACTGGATAGAGTTCGTGTCTTGGAATTCATCCACAAGGATGTACTTATACCTCTGCTGGTACTCTTTGAGAACAGAGGGTCGTTCTTTGAAGAGCTTCACAGTTAAGACAACTTGGTCCTCAAAATCAATTTTGCCCTCCTTGACCAACAACCTCTGGTATTCCCGATACACCTGGGCCATTTCCAGATGTTTCTGTGCCTGTTCTAACTCTACAGCATCTTTGGCTTGCTTTTCGAGCTTTATTGCATAATTTAGATAATCCTCCGGATCGATATCTTCCTGTTTGAGTCTTTTTATCGCTGCAATAAGCTCCTGGACATGTTTCCTCGGAAGGCTCAGCGGCCGGTAGTACTTTAATGGAAAGTCAAAGAGATGTTCGCTGAAAAAAATGGCCTGCTCCACGTCGTCGAGGAGCTTAAAATCCGGATAGTAACCTATCTCATGGATGGTGTTCCTTAAAACTTTTTCACCAAAGGAATTGAACGTGGAGATATCAACGTAGGAGTATCCATAAGGAACCAAGAGATCGACTCTCTCCTCCATCTCACTGGCCGCTTTTTCTGTAAAAGTTACAGCAAGTATTTCATCTGGTTTTGCACCTTTAGACGCGATCAAGTAAGCGATTCGGTGGGTGATGACTTTTGTCTTCCCTGTGCCAGCGCCAGCTAAAACGAGCAGTGGTCCCTCACCATGAACGACAGCTTTTTTTTGTTCTTTGTTAAGGCCTTCCAGCAACTCCATTTTTCTCTTGACCTGAATTATTTATAAAAAAAATATCAATATTTATTCAAACGGGCATAATCTTCTCTCCATTGGACATTGCCTCCACCTTTGTGGCTGGGCGGGATGGACTGGCATTGGTCCCACAAAAAACCCTGGTGTATTTCGCTTACTTAACGAAGACATTCAAGAGTTTGCCTGAAAGAATAAGAAAAACAAATCCAGAAAGCAAATGAGCACAGGGAGGAGACTAGCGAATCAAAATGACGATCTCTTCCGGTTTCATCAGCCAGAGTTTTTCTCGGGCTTTTCTTTCGACAGCTAAGGGATTTGTCTTCAGCTCTTCGATCTCTCTCTCGAGCTTCCTTTTCTTTGTGAGGAGTCTTTCCTTTTCCTCGACCAATGTGTTTTTCTTTTTTTGGGTCTGGTAGATCTCGAACAAACCTCTCTCCCCAAAAAACGAAGCAATAAGAAAGACAAGAAAAAGAAAGGCTGCCCCCGACAAGAAAAGCTTTCTTCTCAAAGACAGACCTTGCTTCTTTTTTGTTTTCAAGACAGCTTCTCCAAGCCAGATTTCAACAGCCTTTTGACATCCTTTTGTGTGCCCGCCTCAGCATAGCAGCGAATCAGGGGTTCGGTTCCTGAACTCCGCAGAAGAATCCAATCGTCATTGCTGAAGTCCAATTTGATGCCATCGATGATCTCGATATTGGTAACCTTTCTTCCATTGAGTTTGGACGGAGGATTCTTCCTCAGCTTCTTCAGCATTCTATCTCTTTCCAGTGTCAGTGGTATCGTCCTCTGCTCTCCCACTCTTTTTCCGTATTTTTTAAAGAGATCGTTCAGATGTTCCGATAACATCTTCCCCGAAGCAGCCATCATCTCTGCAACGAGAAGCCCTGCGACAATCCCGTCTTTTTCTGGGAGGTGGTCTTTGAACACGATGCAACCACTCTCCTCCCCTCCAAATATGATCTGATCCTTCAAGAACAGATCGGCCAGGAATTTAAATCCAACAGGGGTTTTGTATAAAGGACAATCATACTCCCGAGAAATCCGGTCGATCAGGTGTGTTGTAGCGACCGAGCGGGCGATCCCTCCTCTCCAGTCTTTCGCCGTGATAAGATAATCCAGAAGTAGAGACAGAACGAGGTTCGGATTTATGAAATTCCCCCTCTCATCGACAATCCCAAAACGATCGCCATCACAATCGGTGGCAATCCCCAACTGGCATTTTTTTTCCTTGATGAACCTCTTTAATTCACCGAGATTCTCCTCCGTACACGAGGGTGTGAGGCCTCCAAAATACGGATCGATATATCCGTGAAGCTCCTCGATGGGAATATGATTCTCCTCCAAGATCTCATCCAAGTATTCCCGACTTGTCCCGTAGAGCGAATCTGCAGCTATCCTGATTTTAGAGTTGCGTATGAGCTCGAAATCGATCTTGTCCTGAATGAACATCAGATAGTCCTGCTGCAGGTTTATCTTTTCAATGAATTCCGTTTTGGGGTAATAAGGACAAAAAGAAAAATCCTTACTCAAATGGCTGATCTGCTTCTCAATCTGGTCAGTGACCTCCGGAAGAGCGGGCGCGCCTGACTCTGTGTTGAACTTTAAGCCATTGTACTCAGGAGGGTTGAAGGAGGCCGTAAAATTGATACCGCCATGGGCTTTCCGTCTTATGATCTGAAAAGCTTGCGCTTGAGAGGGTGCATCTCTGTCCGAAAGATAAGTGTGAATTTGATTGTGCGAGAGGACTTTGGTCGCCTCAAAAGCAAACCGCTCAGATAAAAAACGTGTATCATAGTTCACAATCACGGAGATCTTTTCCCCCTTAAACCTTTTTCTCATGGTGTTGGCAATGGCCTGAATCACAATCCTTACATTCTGGAAAGTGAATTCTTCCCCCATGATGGCTCGCCAGCCAGATGTGCCAAATTTGATCATTCTCTTTTGACTCAAAATTAACACAACCTTTCCCCAAATTCAACCCATATATCAAGAGTGTGAGCCACAATACATCCCCGCCGGAGACTCCTCTCACCCCACCATACGGCTCAGATGGACATAGCGAACACTCAATCCGTTCAGTTCCCCCCGGCGAGGAAATTTCGCTCGATGCTGGGCTTCCCTTTTATCTCCTCTTGAGAAATGGACTGCGTCCAGCCCTACTCACGGTTTTCTCCACCATACAACCGGAACTCCTAATACGGCAATGCGCTCTCCAACGTCACAGTTTCGGACAGGGGTTCGGGATAAAAGATTTTTTTTTGCGCATTTATCCAGTAATATAAAAAGAGTGGAACGATTACGGTTACGGTTCTTGGCGGGAATTTACTTTGTATCTGCAGCGACCCTCTGTTTTGAGATCGTTCTCACTCGATATTTCAGCATTTCCCAGCAGTACCACTTTGCGTTTCTAGTTGTCAGTATCACATTCCTGGGATACGGAGCGAGCGGTTCCGCTCTCGCTTATTTTAAGCGTCTTCAAGGTTATCGGAGCGAGAGGGTTTTATCCTATACATCACTGACCTTTGCCTGCTCTGTGATCGTTTGCTTTTACTTCTGCAACAGGATTCCCTTCGATTTCATCCAGCTCGCTTGGAGTGCCCGGCACGCTGTTTTGATCCTTCTCTACTACGCCCTTCTCAGTGTGCCCTTCTTTTTCGC